>CALCPC010000872.1 GCA_937900975.1 uncultured Paracoccaceae bacterium | reverse complement strand
GGCGCGCCTTCAATACCGCCGCCTGGAGCCTGTCAAGCCCCTTGCCGTTCAGGCCCGAAACCATATCGACCCCCACCCCCTTCAGTTGCGGCAAAAGCCGGGCACAGTCGGCGCGCAGGCGCTTGGCGGCCTCGGATTTCTCACCCTCCAGGTCCCATTTGTTGATGGCAATGACCAGCGCGCGCCCTTCCCGCTCTGCCAAGTCGGCGAGGCGGAGGTCCTGTTGCTCAAAAGGCGCCTGGACGTCGAGCAGCAAAACGACTACATCGGCGAATTTGATCGCGCGCAACCCGTCCGAGACGGAGAGCTTTTCCAGCTTTTCCTGCACCCGCGCGCGCTTGCGCATGCCGGCAGTGTCGAAAATCCGCACCGGCTGCCCCGCCCAGTCAAGCGTGACAGAGATGGCGTCCCGGGTGATCCCCGCCTCGGGTCCCGTCAACAGGCGGTCTTCGCCAAGGATGCGGTTTACCAGCGTCGATTTTCCGGCATTGGGGCGTCCGACAACGGCGATTTGCAACGGACGGCCCGGCGGAACCTCCGCCGCGTCCCCGGCGGCGTCGACCGTGTCGTCGGGCAATGGCTCCAGCACGGGGACAAGCTCTGTCAGCCGCGCCAGCAGATCCTCCATCCCTTCGCCATGTTCGGCCGAAAGCTGCACAGGCTCGCCCAAACCAAGCGCGAAGGCGTCGTAATACCCCGCTTCGCCCGCCCGGCCCTCGGCCTTGTTGGCGATCAGGATGACGTGGCGCGCGCGCTTGCGCAACAGCGCTGCAAAGGCCGCGTCGGGCGGTGTCACTCCGGTTCGGGCATCGATCAGAAAGGCACAGACATCCGCGGCATCGATGGCCTGCTCTGACAGCCTGCGCATGCGCCCCTGCAAACTGTCATCTGCAACCTCTTCCAACCCGGCTGTGTCGACCACGGTAAAGCGCAGCGGGCCGATGCGCGCCTCGCCCTCGCGCAAGTCGCGCGTAACGCCCGGCTGATCGTCGACAAGCGCCAGTCGACGGCCCACCAAACGGTTGAAAAGCGTCGACTTTCCAACATTTGGACGGCCGATTAACGCCAGCGTAAAGCTCATCCCAGCCTCTTTCTCCCCCCGCTTAAAGGGCGGTTCTCAGGGCGCGCCCCGCCCGAAGCGCCCGCGCATCCGGGCCCGGCGCTGCGTCCCCTCGCCAGCACCGCGGGGGGGCCAACGCTGGCGGCGCTAGCGATAGGCGTGAAGGCTGCCCTGATCCGTCACGAGGTAAAGCGTTCCATCGACCAACGCCGGGGGCGTCGCGACGCCGCTGGGCAGGCGAAGTTCGGCCAGTGCCCGGCCGGTCGCGGGATCGAAACTGCGCAACAATCCGTCGCCCGACGCGACCAGCAGCCGCCCCCCCGCCAACAAAGGCCCGAAATGCGGGATCGCTTCGCGCCGCTCTTCGGGGTTGCGCCATTCGGGCAGCGGTTGGCGCCAGATCACCTGACCGTTTGCCGCGTCAAGGCGCAGAAGCTCTGCCTTATCGGACACCATGAAAAGCGTGTCGGTCCCGACCGGCAGCACCGGCCCGTAAGAGCCGTCAAGCTGCGTCCAAAGGCGGTCGCCCGAGCGGCGATCGAGCGCCACGACCTGCCCCGCTTGGTTGGCGGCATAGACTGTAACGTCGTCGATGACCGGATCGCCCGAAATATCCGCGATCCGGCTGCGCACCAGCTCCCGCCGTCCGCTGGTCAGCGCAGCGCTCCACACCCGTCGCCCGCTTTCGGTCAGCGCGGCGATCACTTCGCCCGACTGGAACGGGATGATCGCAATGCGGCCGCGGATCGCGGGGCTCGATCCGCCGAGAAGACCGGCGCCCAGACCCACGCCCTCGATCCGCCAGTCGATTTGCCCCGTCTCGGCATCCAGCCCATGCGCCACGTCGTTGCGCGCGACGGCCACGATCCGGCCCGCCGAAATCGCTGGCGCCGCGCGGATCGCCGCCTCAACCCGCGTCCGCCAGATCACGTCGCCCGTGGCGGGGTCGAGCCGCAGCACCTCGCCAAACCCGGTTGTCGCAACCAGCACACCGTCGGCAAAAGCGAAGCCGCCGCCGAACCCGTCGCCGCGCGCCTCGCCCTCTGGCGCAAGATCCGTCCGCCAAAGAAGCGCGCCGGAAAGCGCGACCGCGCTTGCCTGGCCGGCGGCGTCGAAGGCATAGATCCGCCCCCCCGCAACCACCGGTGGTGCGGCCACCCGCATCCGCCGCGACGCGCCGGCGCCAAGCGAAACGGACCAAGCACGCTCTGGCGCCGTTGAGAAACTCAGGTGCCCCGGAAGCCGGACGCTGGAGCCGCCGACATGCGTCCAATCGCTGTTGCGCCGGCTTGGCGGCAGCGTCAGCGGCTGGGAAATCGGCGGTGCCTGCATCCAAAACAAC
>CALCPC010000871.1 GCA_937900975.1 uncultured Paracoccaceae bacterium | reverse complement strand
CGGGCTCGATCACCACGTAGTTCTCGAAATAGAGGATCCGCTCCAGATCGCGCAGCGTCATGTCCAGCATCAGGCCGATGCGGCTGGGCAGCGATTTCAGAAACCAGATATGGGCGACGGGGGCCGCAAGCTCGATATGGCCCATACGCTCACGCCGCACTTTTTGCAGCGTCACCTCGACGCCGCATTTCTCACAGGTAACCCCGCGATACTTCATGCGCTTATACTTGCCGCAGAGACACTCATAATCCTTGATCGGGCCGAAGATGCGGGCGCAGAACAGGCCGTCACGCTCTGGCTTGAAGGTCCGATAGTTGATGGTCTCGGGCTTTTTGATTTCCCCAAACGACCAGGACAGGATCCGCTCAGGGCTCGCCAAGCTGATTTTGATTTCGTCAAACGTCCGGAGCGGCTGGACCGGGTTGAACGGGTTCATGATCTCTTGGTTCATTGCGTGCTCCTCAAATCCGGATATGCGTCGTCGAGGCCCAAACGGGCGAGCGCGTGTGACATGGCGGTTTTGTAGCCCTCGAAATTGGCGCGGAGGGCCACGAATTGGGACGATGTGCTCACGCCGCGTCCCGCGCGCTGGCGCGCCTTGGACGTGGCGAAAAGATCGCTGGTGTCGCTCAGTTTCCCGGGATCGAGACCCAGAAACTCAAAAATCTTCGAAACCCCATCCCCGACGCTGAACAACTGTTCGTAGGGGACGACAAGGTGTTTGAAACGCCGCGATTTTTCCAATTGCGCGATCTGACGGATCGCGCCGTTGAACTTTCGCACGGCAACACGGTGATCGCGATCCGTGCCCCACGTCTGCCTTTTGCGGGCCGCGCGACGGTCGTGGCTTTCGGCGACCGAGAAGGGGTTGCGCAGCACAAAGATCAGCTTCGGCTCCGGAAAGGCGCGCAGCTGATCGACCTTCCCGATCAGTTGCGGAAGCTTGTCCCCGATGACAGGCGCCGTCGCTATCCGGTTCAGCACCGCGGTCTGAACGCGGTCCTGGCGCTCCCCCATATGATGCGTGTCGCCTTCTTCAAAACGGCCGAACCGCTCTGGCGCGTAATGCGCCGGGGTCAGTTCGCGCCGCCGCGCCGGACCGCTGAACCGTTCGGTCCCGATTGCGACAGCGGGATGGCGGTTCAGAAGCTGGGTCAGCGCGGTGGTGCCGCTGCGCGGGCAGCCAAGGACGAAGGCAAAGGTTTGCTCTGTCATTCAGCCCCCTTGTCCCAGCAAAGAGCCCGGTGTCGGAGAGGTCTTGGGGTTTTCTGCATGGATTTCCCTTTGCGACGTCGAAAACGGTGGAGGGGGGGCAAAGCGCCCCCCGATCCAGGCCAAACTTGGCCCCGCTTAGTCCGTTTCCTCGTCCAAAAGCTCCACGTTCAGACCCAAAGACCGGATCTCCTTGACCAGCACGTTGAAGCTCTCCGGCACCCCCGCCTCGAAGTTGTCCTCGCCCTTCACGATGCTCTCGTAGACCTTGGTCCGTCCGGCGACATCGTCCGATTTGACCGTCAGCATCTCTTGCAGGGTGTAGGCGGCGCCGTAAGCCTCCAGCGCCCAAACCTCCATCTCGCCGAAGCGCTGTCCGCCGAACTGCGCTTTCCCGCCGAGCGGCTGCTGGGTGACCAGGCTGTAGGGCCCGGTGCTGCGCGCGTGGATCTTGTCGTCCACAAGGTGGTGCAGCTTCAAGATATACTTCACGCCCACCGTCACGGGCCGTGCGAATTGCTCGCCCGTCCGTCCGTCGAACAACACCGACTGGCCGCTTTCGTTGAAGCCCGCGCGCTTGAGCGCGTCGTTGACGTCCAACTCCTTCGCGCCGTCGAAAACCGGCGTCGCGATCGGCACGCCGCGGGCCACATTGGCTGCGGCTTCCAGGAACTGCTCCTCAGCCATGTCATCGATGACGCTGCCGTAAACCCCTTCGCCATAGGCGATTTTCATGGCGTCCTGCACAGGGTTCAGGTCACCGGACCGGCGATACTCTGCCAACCCTTCATCGACGGCCTGGCCAAGGCCGCGCGCGGCCCAACCCATATGCGTCTCAAGGATTTGGCCGACATTCATCCGGCTCGGCACCCCAAGCGGGTTTAGAACGACGTCAACCGGCGTGCCATCTTCGAGGAAGGGCATATCTTCCTCTGGCACCACTTTCGAGATCACACCCTTGTTGCCGTGACGCCCGGCCATCTTATCGCCCGGCTGCAGCTTGCGCTTCACCGCGACGAAGACCTTGACCATCTTCATCACCCCCGGCGGCAGGTCGTCGCCGCGGCGCACCTTCTCCACCTTGTCCTCGAAGCGCGCCTCGAGGATGCGCTTCTGGGCGGCGTACTGCTTGTTAAGCGCCTCCACGGCCGAGGCCGTGGCCTCGTCCGCCACCGCCAGCTGCCACCACT
>CALCPC010000870.1 GCA_937900975.1 uncultured Paracoccaceae bacterium | reverse complement strand
TATGAAAATCAGCAGCGTGCCGAGGGCGGCGAAAAAGATTGTCGTGACACCGAAAAAGCCCACGAAAAAGGGGCCGACCCAGAAGTCGAACAGGCTTCCCCCGATCAGCGTACCCCCTCGTACGCGATACTTTTTTTCGAAGCTGAGCAAAGCCATACTTCCGTCTCCGCGTTGTTGGCGGCGCGTGGGCCAGCCAAAGGGTTCAGGTCTCGCCGCGGGCGAACGGGCCGCCCGCAGCCTTGGTATACTGGTTGATCGAGCGAGGCCGCCCGACGGTGCGCCTTATTCGGTGGCGTACTTCGCAGCAGCGATCTCGAACCAGTTGTAGTAGTCCGTGCTCAGCAGAACGAGATGGATCATCGCTGCCAGCAGGAACAGGAACACGCCCTGCGCCACGAACACGCGGCGCGGGTCGAAGACCAGCCAGATCTTGTAGAACTTGCTCATATCCAACATGTGGGGTGCTCCTTAGAACCAGGGACGCCACAAAAGAACCAGCACATGTGCCACGACAGCGATCGTCGCGAAAAGGGCGAGGCCCTTCATGTACACATCATGCAGTTCCTGTGCCTGGTCGTCGGTCAGACCTGTAAAAGACAGGCCGGTGTTTTCAGTCATTAGTATCCTCCTGGATCGTATGACCGATGCCGCGGAACCCTCGCGGCCAGGGCACCTCTCGCCCGGGGGCGAGAGGCTCCTCCCCCGACCTAGCGAGCGGGGGAATTTCGGGTTTGGACGCCATCAGACCGAAAAGATCATCGGCGTCACTTCGCGCGCCATCTGGCGGGCGTGGGTGACAAAAAAGCGGCGTTTCTCGCCCCGCTTGGGCACGGCCATGCGCACAAGCGCCGGCAAAAGCGAGATCGTGAAAATCAGCGCGAAGTAGAGGCTGTACTCCAGCCCACCCTGACGACCGCGCCGCGCCTCTGGGCTTTGTTCAAATGAAATATTGGCCATTCAGATGTCCTTTCGGCTGCGGGCAGTGAGGGGGTCGAGGGCTGAAACGGTGTCGGGGCCGACGCGGGCAAGACCCTGGTCGAGCGCGGATTTCTCGGCCGCATCGCGCAGCGACTTGGCCGCGGAGATGCGGGTGAGAACGGGATGGCGCGCTACGATTTTGTCGAGTTCGGCTTGCGCCTCGGCGTCCCATGGCAGATCGCGGAGCGTTGTCGGCGTGGCATCCGCGCGGTCCAACTCCGCCCCGATGGGCAGAATGTGAAAGAGCGCGTCGAAAAGACCGTTGCAAACCTCCTGCAACACATAGGTCGCGCCGGCATAGCCCATAAAGGGGGTGCCGGTGGCCCGCCGGATCGCGGCACCGGGGAACGACGCGGGGATAAAGGCCGGTTTCGGGCCGAACCCGCCGGTTTGTTCGGCCAAGTACATCTTTTCGTTGATCGAACCGAAGACGACGGTCGGGCGCGCGGCCTCAAGCGTCGCGCGGACCTTGTCGTTGTCGGTCTTGGCACCGGCCTTCCGCTCGACCCCAAGGGCACCTGGCAGGCCAAGCTCCGCCTCCAGATATTTGCGAAGCCCACGGGTGTAGGTTTCGTTCGCGACGACGGCAAAGCTGGCGGTGGCAAAGAAATCCTGTGTCACCGACCGCCAGAGGTCCCAAACGGGCTTTAACGTGGCGTGCTTCTCGGTTTCGATAAAGGGCGCAGGGGCGAGGCCCAAGAGATCGCCCAGCGTCTCTAGGAAGGCGGTTGTGGAGGCGACGCCAATCGGTGCCTGGAGGTAGGGCTTACCGAGAACCTCGGCCAGGCCACGGCCAAATTCCCGGTACATGACGATATTCGCATCGGCATCGGCCAGCTTCGGCATATCGGCCAGATGCGCGCCGAGCGGCATGACCATATGCACCTCCGCCCCGATGCCTTCCACCAGACGGCGGATCTCGGCGAGGTCGGAGGGCATGTTGAAGGTGCCATACATCGGCCCAAGGATGTTGACCCGCGGCTTGGAGCCTTCGGGCCGCGGGCTGCGGCGCGGCATGCGGCCCTTGGTCATCCCGAATTCCGTGAACGCCCAAGTCATCGCGCGGTCGGCGGCCTGCCATTGATCCTCATCGATGGTGCGGGGCAAGAAGCGTTGGATATTCGTGCCTTGCGGGGTTACGCCGCCGCCGATCATCTCGGCAATCGAGCCGGTGACAACCACGGCAGGCAGCGCGGGATCGAGGGTTTTCCAGGCGCGGCGCATCGCGCCTTCTGTCCCTTCGCGCCCCAACTCCTCCTCCCCGAGGCCGGTGACGACGATGGGCAGCTCATGCGGCGGCAGGGCGTCGGTGTAGTGCAGAACCGACGTGACGGGCAGATTCTCACACCCAACAGGGCCATCGATGACGACTTGAAGCCCTTTCAGCGCGCAGAACGCGTAAACTGCCCCCCAATAGCCCCCGGCCCGATCATGATCCTGGATCAGCATCAGATCATCTCCGCCGCCTTGGCGGCCCGGCGCTGCTTTTCCAGTTTCTTCTGGTGACGGGCTCGGAATTCAGGCTGGAGGTTGGGCTTTCCTTCCCAAACGCCAGCAGTGTCGCCGGCGCCGACCCCCTCAAAAAAGCCCTTCATCGCTTGCATCCGCTCCCGGTTGGCCATGGCTGCGTTACCCTCTTGGGCAAGCGGGCCCGCGCCCATTTGGCCCATCAGCGGCCGGGCGGAGATCAAATTGGTGAAGTAAAGCGCCGGGATCCCCAGCTCCTTTGCTTTCTGGACCACGGGCGTTGTGCCGATGGCAAGATCGGGGCTCAAACCCTCCAGCGCTTGGCAATCATCTTCAAGCGAGGCGCGGAATTTGACGACCGTGCCCCGATCCCGCAGCCAGGCCGCGTCGTCGGCCGACCAGGGACTTTTCGCGCAGGCGGTGCCGACATAAGGCACGTCCGCGCCGCTTTCGATAAGGAGGCGCGCAACCAAAAGCTCGGACCCCTCATACCCGGACAGCGTGATCCGACCCGAGATCGGGGCTGCGGCAAGCGCGTCGCGGATGCCGGGAAGGGCGGCATGCGCTGCTTCGCGCGCGCGGGACGGCGCACCGATGAGCGCTGAGACGGCATCGAGCCAGGCGGCGGTCCCCTCGACGCCGACGGGCGCGGAGCCGAGGATGGGACGGCCCGCAGCCTCAAACTCCCGCACCGCCGCAGTGTAGAAGGGATGGATGGCCGCAACGCCCGCGCAGTCGAGCGCCGCATAATGTTCGCGCCACTCCCGGCAGGGGACGGTCGGACCGGCGGCCAGGCCCAAAGGCGCGATCAGCTGGCCGAGGGCCACCGGGTCGGCCGGGAACATCTCGCCCAAAAGGGTGAGCGTCGGGCGGTCGGTAGGCTCTGCGGCCGGCCGTGCGACCGGGCCGGCTGCGATCTCCGCCCTGGCATAGGCAAGCATGGCACCGGCCAGCACGTCTTTGGCCTCGGCATGGGTGGGGATGCCGAACCCCGGAACGTCGATCCCGATGATGCGGACGCCGTCGATCTCATCGGGCAAAAGCCGGAGCGGCACGCCAGAGGCTGTGGGGACGCAGAGGTTGGTGACGACAATGGCGTCATAGCGCGCGGGGTCCGCCATTTGATGGACGGCATCGCGGATGTCTTCGAAAAGCTTGCCGGTGACCAGCGTTTCGGAACTGAAAGGGACGTAGCCAACACTGCGCCGCGCACCGTAGAAGTGGCTAACAAAGCTTAGGCCGAAGACGCAGCAGGCGGAACCAGAGAGAAGAGTTCCAACCCGCCGCATCCTCAGCCCCACCCTCAGGGACCCGAATGCAGGACACATGCTTTGCGGCTTGTCGTGCGGACCCAGAGGGTAGTCTTTTGCAAAAGCGTCCAAAAGCGCGGCATTGCCGGCGGCTTCGGAGGCTTCGCGCATCTTATCGGCGCCAGCATGGCAGCCAAGCCCCGCAGCTTCGGGCTCAAGCGGGTGCGGTGGAGAGACGGTGGCGTCGCCGGTCATCGCAGGACCCAAACTGTGGCGCGGGGCGACAAAGGCCCCAAATTCCGGCTCGGAATTTCTCCGGGCAAAGCCCGGAGGCTCTGGCCGACGGCCAGAGCGGGGCCTGGCCTCTCACCCCGGCGGCGACGCTGCTCCTTACGCATCGTCATAGACCACTTCGAGGCTTTCGCGCGGCGCCGCGTTCTTGCCGCGCATATCGGCATCGCTGGCCGGCTCAAGCACGACATCGCCGCCGGTTGTGGCGCTGTCGAAAAGCGCCAACAGACCATCCTGGTCAAGCGGCGTCGGATGTGTCGGCGGCGCGGCCGCCACGTTTTCGGCAAGCGCGCCGAACAGCCCGCCCCATTGCGTCGCGTTCGTGCCAACGATTTGGTAGGCTGCGGATTTCCGGCGCAGGTCGTCGTCGGCCGGGATCGCCGCCAAAACCGGTATATCGACCGCTTCGGCAAAGGCCGCCGCCTCGCCCGTGCCATCATCCTTGTTGATCACCATGCCGGCCACACCGACATTGCCGCCAAGGCCACGGAAATACTTCACAGCCGAACACACGTTGTTGGCGACGTAGAGCGATTGCAGGTCGAGATCGGAAGAGCCACACGTCTGAACTCCAGTCACGTGAAAC
>CALCPC010000869.1 GCA_937900975.1 uncultured Paracoccaceae bacterium | reverse complement strand
GGGCGGTTATGTTGTAGGCCCACGCGCCCCCCCCCCCTGGGCGCGGCCGTTAAGCGCGCTTCGTCAGCGCGGCGCCGCCCGCACTTGGGGCAGGAAGACGCCGGCCTTCCGGCTGGCCGCACCACCAGCGGCGTTTGGCTCGGGTTGTCCTGCGGACGCCGCTTTTTCCAGGCGGGGCGGCATCCGCGCATGGCCTTGCCACGCATGTCCACGGCATCGCCACGCGCGATCCAAATGCAGCGTCGCGAAAGGCGGTGACAGCCCCGGCGGCGCCTTGGCCCCTTCGGGCGATGCAGCGCTAGCCCCAGCGCAACGCCGCCGCGCCTATCCCGCCGGCAGCACCACCCCTTGCCGCCCGGCGAGATCGGTGACGTATTGCCAGGCCACGCGGCCAGAGCGGCTGCCCCGGCCTTGCTGCCAGGCAATCGCTTCGGCGCGCAAAGTGTCGTCGTCGATCGCGATCCCGAACGCCGCGCAATAGCCCCGGATCATCGCCAGATACTGATCCTGGTTGCAGGGGTGAAACCCGATCCACAGGCCGAAGCGGTCCGACAGCGACACTTTCTCCTCCACAGCCTCCGACGGGCTCAGCGCGGTGCTGCGCTCATTCTCGATCATATCGCGCGGCATCAGGTGGCGGCGGTTGGAGGTCGCGTAAAGGATCACGTTCTCGGGCCGCCCCTCGACCCCGCCGTCGAGCAGCGCTTTCAGCGACTTGTAATGTTGGTCATCCTTCTCGAAAGACAGATCGTCGCAATAAAGCAGAAAGCGTCCCTCTGCGCCGCGCAAAATGGCAAGCAGGCGCCCGATGCTGGGCAAATCCTCGCGCTGGATCTCCACCAGTTTCAGCGTCGGGTGCTCGGACAGCAGCGCGCCGTGGACCGCCTTAACAAGGCTCGATTTCCCCATGCCCCGCGCGCCCCAAAGAAGGGCGATGTTGGCCGGATAACCCGCGGCGAAATGAGCAGAATTTGCCACAAGCGAGTCGCGCGCCCGATCAATCCCGACCAGAAGGCCTATGTCCACGCGGTTGACGCGCGGCACGGGCGTCAATCGGTCCGGCGCAGTGTGCCAGACGAACGCGGCGCCCCGCAAATCGAGATGGCTTATCGGCGGTGGGCTGATCCGCTCCGCCGCCGCGGCGATACGCGCGAGGAGCTTTGTGCTCATCACGGGGTGGTGTCCTCCGCCCCCTCATCGTCGTAATAGCCCTCGGCCCGCAACCGCGCCTCCCGCGCCCGCTCTACCCAGGCGACAAGCTGGATCGATACTTCGTAAAGCGCGTAGACCACGACAAACAGGATGATCTGCGTGATCACATCGGGGGGGGTCACGATGGCGGCCAGAACCAGGATCCCGACAACGGCGTATTTGCGGGTGGTTTTTAGACCCTCGGACGAAACCAGCTCTGCCTTGCCCATCAGCGTCAAAAGCACCGGCAATTGGAAACAAAGGCCAAAGGCCACGATGAATTTCAGTGTGATATCAAGGCTTTCATTCACCTTGCCGGTGAAGACCACATCGATGCCCCGGTCGACGGTCGCGGGCACGCCCTCAACCCCCTCCCCCACGGTGGAGACAAGACCGGAAAAGAGGCTGGTCGCATCCGCAAAGCCCAGGAAAAAGGCCATCGCAAGCGGCGTCACGACCAGATGGGCGAAGCTGGCCCCGATCAGGAACAGCACGGGCGAGGCGATAAGGAAGGGCAGAAAGGCCGACTTCTCACTGCGGTAAAGACCGGGCGCGACAAAGCGCCAAAGCTGGTGCGCGATAATCGGGAACGAGAGCGCCAGACCGAACACCATCGAGATGCGGATGAGGGTAAAGAAATACTCCTGCGGCGCGGTGTAGATCATTTTGGGATCGGGATCGCCGAGATTGCGCAGCGTGCTTTCGATCGGGACGATCAGAAAGTCCAGGATCTGCGGCGCGACCGTAAAGCAGATGACCATCCCAGCCAGAAAGGCCAAGCCCGCGCGGATCAGTCGGGTGCGAAGCTCCGCCACATGCTCGATCAACGGGGCGGCTGTGTCGTCGAGCTCGTCCGTATCAGCCATGGCGTGCGGCATCCTTCGCGCCAGGCTCCACCGTGCTGTCCGGCGCGGCGGCGGGCGTCGTGTTGGCGGGAGTCGTGTCGGCGGGCGTCGTGTCGGCGCCATTGACAGTCGGCGGCGGCGGTTGCGGGGCGGTTGGCGCGCTGGGCGCGGCATAGCCCGGG
>CALCPC010000868.1 GCA_937900975.1 uncultured Paracoccaceae bacterium | reverse complement strand
GTGGCGCAGCAGGATCCGCCGCTCGCTTGCGCCCCGGGCGCGGGCGACCTCGGCATAGCCGCTGGACATCGCCTCTAGCAGCCCCGCGCGGAGGAGTTGGGTCCAACTGGATGCGCGGTCGAGCCCGATGATGAACGCCGGGATCAAGGCCGCGGTCCAGGTCGGATCTGCCAAAACGCGGCCGATCTGAAACCCGACCACAACGAAGGTCAGCGCCAGAAGCGCAAAGACAAAGGTCGGCAGCGCGGCGCCGATCTGCGTGTAGAAACGGATCAGCCGGTCAGGCCATCGGTCCCGATACGCCGCCGCGATCAGGGCCAAAAGCAGCGACAGCGCAATCGAGACGACAAGCGCCAGCCCCAACAGCATCAGCGTGGCTGGCAGCCGCTCTAGGATCTCTTGGGACACCGGTGCCTGACTGATGAAGCTTTGCCCAAGATCCCCGTGCAAAACGCCAACAAGCCATTGGAAAAACTGCGCAGGAAGGGGCGCGTTGAGGCCCAAGGCCTCCCGCGCTGCTGCGAGTTCTGCGGCCGTCAGGTCCTGCATGCCGCGGGCCAACAGCACCCGTTCGGCCACGTCGCCCGGGGCCAGTGGCAAGATCGCCCAAACGATCACGGCGGCGACAAAGGCGGTCAGCACTGCCTGGGCGATCCGCAAAAGCACGGCGACCGCAAGGCCGCCATGCCCTGTCGCGCTTGACCGACGGCTCACGGATTGGGCGCCGTGTCCCATTTGATATGGTTCCAGGCCACCGCCGGGACATAGTCGGACCAGGCGTCGCTGACCAGCGCCCGCTCGATCAGGATGGTGGCGTTGAAGACATAAGGGTCCTCCTCCACCAGGATGGTCTGGATCTCGCGCAGCATGGCATAGCGGCGTTCCTCATCGACCGTGACGTCCAGCGTTTGGATCAGCGTTTCGATCCGGTCATTGCAATAGCCGCCATAGTTGCGGTCGCCGGCACAGGCGACATAGCGGTTCAAAAACCCACTGACCGAGCCGACCGTTGCGGTGCCTGTTGCGACCATCGCCAAATCCCAGTCCACCAGATCGTTCATCGCGGCCTCGGTCACGCTATCGACCGAGACGATTTCCGAGGCGATGCCGATTGCGCGCAGATAGGCCTGCATCGCGGTCGACAGCGGGACAAGATCGGGCTGCTGGGGATAGATCATCAGCGTCAGTGCCAGCGTCTGACCCGCGCGGGTCCGCGTATCGCCGTCGCGGACCCAACCCGCAGCGTCAAGCAGCGCGTTCGCTTGAGCGGGGTCGTAGCGGTAGTTTTCGACAGCCCAGGGGAAGCGGGGGTTGTAAAGGCTGGTCGCGGGGATTTTCGCGCCGTGGAAAACGGCGGTCGCAAGCTCCTCATAATTCACGGCAAGCATGACCGCTTTGCGCACCGCAATCTCCTCAAACGCGCCGTTGGTCACATCCATGAAGGATAGAAACCCGCCCGTGGATGGCGCGCCGAGGGCGAGATTGACATTCGGGGTGACCGCAAAGACCGGGGCGGCGGCGATGGGCGGGTAAAGCGCGATGTCCACTTCGCCGTTCTGCACCGCCAAGATGCGGGCGTTCACGTCCGAAACGAAGCGCAGCTCGACGCCCGCCAACACCGGCACGCCGCGCCACTAGCCGTCATAGCGCTCGGACAGCATGCGCAGCTCGTCAAGATCGACAAGCTTGTAGGGGCCGGTGTGGATGCCTGCGCCCTCCAAGGCCTCGAAATCCTCACCGGCGGCCAAAACCGGCGCGACATCCAGGATCATCAGGCGGCTTTCATGGGCCAGGATGCTGGGCAACTCTGGCACCGGTACGCCGGTTTCGACGGTGATCTCACGCGGGCCGGTCTGTGTGAACGTCGCCTCTTCGGGCAACACGGCCTGGGTCCCGCTGTTGCGGGCGCGGTGATAGGCGATGGCCGCCAGCACCGCGGGCACATCCATCGCCTTACCGTTTTGGAAGGTGACGCCATCGCGGATGGTGATCACCCAGGTGGTGTCGGCGCGGCGTTCGACGGTCTCGGCCAACCAGGGCGTGATGGTTCCATCGGGCTGGAACTTCATCAAAAGCTCGCCCTGGCCGAACTCCTGCATCCAGAAGCCCTGGCTGACCGGATCCATGGAGCGGATTTGAAAGCTGGTCGCCATGCGGATGATGTCATTCGCGGTGGCGGGAAGGGCGGTCAGCGCAAGGACGGCGCCAAACACGCAAGATTTCGGGATCATTGGGGTGTCATCTCCGGGTTGGTCGATGGGTCGCGGCGTACGGCGCGTGCTGTGTGAAATCGTAGATCGTCGGCTGTGCCGCCGCCCGCCAGGACCGTTTGCACAAAGCGGCGGGCCGCGGCGCGGTTGGGAAGGCGATACCAGTGGCCATGGGGGTAAAGCGCCAGGACAGGCCCGCGGTTGCAGGGGTAGATACACCCTGTCCGCGTCGTCAAACAGCGGTCGAAAACGGCGGCGGCCTTCAGCTCCTCTTTCAACATATGGGTGAAGGAGGCCGCGCCGTGGATTGCACAGCGGGGGCCGGTGCAGACGAGGAGGTGAAACTCAAAATCCGGGGGATCGCTCCAGCCGGGTTTGCCAAGCTGGGGTTTCACCTCGGCGATCGGGGGCGCCGTTCTGTCCGCTGCCAGCGCCGAGGCGGCAAAGGCCGTTAGGGCTTCGGGATCCGTTGCTGGATCGGGGCCGAGCACAAGATCGATCTCGGAATTGCCGCCGCGGGTCCGCCAATCGGCTAGAACACCGGGCAGCCAGGTCATCAGCCCCTCAGGGATCGGTATGCCGAGCGGTTGGACCCGTATCCGACGGTGCCCTT
>CALCPC010000867.1 GCA_937900975.1 uncultured Paracoccaceae bacterium | reverse complement strand
ATCCCTTGCTTGTCACCCTCAATCCCAGCCGCGAGATCGATCCCGCCCGGATCCACGCGACCTTCACTTACGCGCACCCGATCTTCACGCCCCAGGCCTTCGCGGGTCAGCGGGAAATCGGCGCAATCCAGGGGCGGGGCGGAATTTGGTACGCCGGCGCCTGGCTTGGTTACGGGTTTCACGAGGATGGCTTGCGCGCGGGTCTTCGGGTCGCCGCGGCCCTTGGCGCGCGGCCCGATTGGGCCGCCGACATGCCCGCCCCGGCCCAGACGCCGCTGGCCGAGGCGGCAGAATGACAGAGGCCGGGCGGCTTTACCTTGGCCATGTGATGCACATGCGCCTCCGCCCAAAACGGCATTATCTGCGGCTGCCGGTGTTCAGCGTGCTGGTCGATCTCGACCGGCTGGACAGCGCGCTGTCCGGCCTCCGCCTTCTCAACCATAACCGCCGCGGTGTCTTCAGCCTTCTAGACCGGGACCATGGCCCCCGCGACGGCACGCCGCTGCGCCCCTGGGTCGACGCGACGCTGGCCAAGGCCGGCCTGCCGCCGGCCGACCGGGTTGAGATGCTGTCTTTCCCGCGCATGTTCGGCTACGGTTTCAACCCGCTGACCGTGTATTATGCCTACCGCGCCGAACGGCTCACTGCGCTGGTCTATGAGGTCAAGAACACGTTCGGCGGGCAAACGGCCTATGCCTTGGCCGCCGGTGACGCCGTCGGGGGAACATTTCGCCAGACGCAGGCCAAGGAAATGTATGTCTCGCCCTTCATCGATATGGACCAGACCTATCGCTTTACCCTGAACCAACCCGCCGCACGGCTTAGCCTGCGCATTCGGGAGGCCGGCGCCAAGGGCGAGACGCTGATCGCGACGCTGACGGGGCGCGCCGCGCCGCTGACCGATGCGGCACTTGCCCGCGCACTTCTACGCTACCCCTTGCTCGGTCATCGGGTCATGGCCAATATCCACTGGCACGCGTTGCGCCTTTACCTCAAAGGCGTGCCGTTTTTGCGATCCGAGCCGGCAAAAGGCGGCGCGGCGCATCCATCGGCATAACAAGGCTTGCACGGGGTTAGGGGGCTGGGGGGCCGAAAGCATGACACGCCATTTCACGACAACACGCGGCCAAAGGGATCTGCCCCGCTGGTTCCAGCCCGCTTTCACAGCCCTTGGCCGGATCAAGGTCGGACGCGTCGACGCGGTCTTGCCCGACGGGCGTGTCTTTCGCGTCGACAGCGGGCAGCCCGGGCCGTCAGGCGTTATTCAGGTCCGCCACGCCGGCCTTTTCGGGCGCATTCTGCGCGACGGCGATGTCGGCTTTGCCGAGGCTTACATGGACGGGTGGTGGGACACGCCCGATCTTCAGGCCCTGCTTGACGTTCTTTTGATGTCCAACAGCGAGGTCGTGCGCGCGATGCCGGGCATCGGCCTGGTCCGGCTTTATGAGCGGCTGCGCCACCGGCTGCGCGACAATTCTCGCGCGCAGGCCGAGAAAAACATCCAGTACCATTACGACCTCGGCAATGAGTTCTATGCGACCTGGCTTGACGAGACGATGACCTATTCCTCGGCGATTTTTGAAACCGATGGCGAAGATCTGGCGACAGCACAGCAACGCAAATACGCGGCCCTC
Source organism: uncultured Paracoccaceae bacterium (assembly GCA_937900975.1). GTDB lineage: Bacteria > Pseudomonadota > Alphaproteobacteria > Rhodobacterales > Rhodobacteraceae > Algicella. The sequence continues at coordinate 1,189 of CALCPC010000867.1, read as the reverse complement.
TGCGACCGCAGCGGGCTGAACACGGACCAGCATGTGCTGGAAATCGGGTGCGGTTGGGGGGGGTTCGCGGAATACGCAGCCAGTGTCCGTGGCGCCAAGGTGACGGGGCTGACAATCAGCCGCGCGCAGCACGATTACGCGCGGGAGCGGATTTTTCGCGCCGGTCTGAACGAACGGGTCGAGATCGTGATGCGCGATTATCGCGACGAGGCCGGAACCTTCGACGCCAGCACCTCCATCGAGATGTTCGAGGCCGTCGGCGAACGTTACTGGCCCACCTATTTCGAAACGGTGCGGGACCGTTTGACCCCCGGCGGACACGCGTCCTTTCAGATCATCACCATCGAGGATCGGCTTTTCGACGGCTACCGCAAGGGCGTGGACTTTATCCAAAAGTACATCTTTCCGGGCGGCATGCTCCCCTCCCCCTCGGCGCTGCGCGCGCAGGTGGAGGCGGCCGGGCTAAGTTGGCAGGGCGCCGACATGTACGGGCAAAGCTATTCCGACACGCTGCGGCGCTGGCACGCGGACTTCAACGCGAATTGGAGCGATATTGCCGCCCTGGGCTTCGATACGCGGTTTCAGCGGATGTGGAACTATTACCTAACCTCTTGTGCCGCTTGCTTTCGGTCTGGCACAACCGACGTGGCACAACTCAGCGTGACCCGCCCGGCATGAGCCCAAACGGGCGTAATTGGAGCACAGGCCATGGCCAAACGACCCATGCCCACCGGTGCCCGCCTTGTGGCGGCGGTGACGGTGCTGTTTTCCTGCCTGGCCATGGTCTATGTCCTTTTCGCCTTCAAACCCGATTTGGGGTTGGAGCGGCGCGAACAAGGCCTTTTATGGCTGTTCGGGACCGTCGGTCTTTTGCAGGGATGGTACGGGCTTGGCCGCTTGGCGAGCGAGGGCAAGGGGCTGGGCATCATGATCGGGATGCGCGCGACGATCTCGGTCGGTCTTTGGCTGGTGGTGTTGATCGCGCTCGAATATGTCGTTCGGATCATCCTTCGGGGGCGGCTGGTGGGGGAAGAGTTCACGGCCTTTTTCTTCGAGTTGTTCGAGCGGATCGGCGTCATCCTGCAAAACATCGCGGATCCCACGCTGATCGCGATTTTCTTTGGCACCGGGATCTTTTGCGGCATCGTCAGCCGCCGTCGTGCCGCTTCATTCTTGGGCCGCAAGACAA
>CALCPC010000866.1 GCA_937900975.1 uncultured Paracoccaceae bacterium | reverse complement strand
CGGGCCCCTGTCTTCCCCACTCACGGGCCCATCGCGCGACCGGACCCCGGCGGCCGGACGTGGCCCGTCTTCGGTCGAGGCTTTTGGCACCGCGCGATCCGGCCGCGCGCCGGTCAAAGCCTCCACAATATCGGCGGCAGAGCGAACCAAAATGGCCCCGTCCCGGATCAAACTGTTGGAGCCCGCGGCCCGCGCATCGAACGGGTGTCCGGGCACCGCCATAACCTCCCGCCCCTGGTCGAGCGCAAGCCGCGCGGTAATCAACGAGCCCGAGCGCGCCGCGCCCTCGACCACCACCACCGCATCGGCGAGCCCTGAGATGATCCTGTTTCGGCGCGGAAAATGCCGGGCTTGCGCGACAAGACCGACGGGCATTTCGGACAGAAGCGCGCCGCTTGCACAAATCTCGTCCGCAAGCGTGGTGTTCTCTCGCGGGTAGATGCAGTCAACGCCGCCGGCCAGAACCGCCACCGTGCGCGCGGCAAGACCGGCGCGGTGCGCGGCGGTGTCGATCCCCCGCGCCAGGCCCGAGATCACCGGCAGACCCGCAGCGGCGAGGTCGCGGGCCAAAACCTCCGCCATGCGCAGGCCGAGCGCCGACGCATTGCGCGCGCCGACAAGGGCGACGCCGCCCCGGTCCGCCGCCGCCGCATCGCCGCGGATCCAGAGGCACGGCGGCGGGTCGGAGAGGTCGGTCAGCCGCTGCGGGTAGCCGCGTTCGCCAAAGCAGACGAGCCGCGCGCCGGCCCGGATCCCAGCGGCGTGTTCGGCCATTGCCGCAGCCTTCGGACAGGGGGCGTAGGCCTTTATCCCGGCGCTGGCGGCGATCCCGGGCAACGCGGCCAGCGCGGCGCCGGCGCTGCCATGTTGCTCCATCAGCCGAAAGAACGTCGCCGGCCCCACCCGGCGAGAGCGTGCAAGCCGAAGCCAGTTAAGCCGCTCATCCGCCGATAACGAAGGCGCCATGAACGCGGTGGCAGGCGGGATAGGACCGACAGCATCCATGCGTCGATCTTGGTGGGCCTTGGTTAAAGAAGTCTAAAGATGCAAAGCCCGGCCGGACCGACAGGCGGTGCTGCGCCACGCGGGGGCACGGTCGCGCGGGACGGTGACCGGGCGACCAAAGCCGGGCGCCTTGGGTGGGCCGCGCCGCCGTTTCGGCCCCGCAGGAGCGGTAAAAACCACAACCGGGGTCCGGCTGTTTGATCCCACGGTTTGAGGATGTGATCCTGTCGTTTGAATGGAAGAAAGCACTCTGGGCCAATGACGTCATGGCAGCGCCTCGCATTGTTGCCCGGCAGGCGATTTCTGAAAGAAATCTGCCGAGAGGGGACGCACGCGATCCGAGCGCATCGACAGCGATCCACTTCCCGGCCGGGCACTGCGCAGCATGATCCCGAAAGGGGCAGGCTTCGATCGCGGAGCTGAGCCGGGCGGTGGGGATCACCCCCAAGACGGTTGCGAAATGGCGGAGGCGCAAAACGGTTGAGGGCCAGAAGACCGGGGCAAAGGAACCACGCTCAACCGTTCTCAGCGAGAAAGAGGACGCGATGGTCGTCGCGTTCCGGCGACACACCCTGCTCCCGCTAAACGATTGTCTCTGCGCGTTGCGGCCATCAATCCCACACCTGACGATATCCTCATCGCATCGCCGTCTGCAAAGGCATGACATTCCTCGGTTGCCCGACGCCGAAGGCGACAAACCCAACCGCCAGAAGGCCGAACGATACTCAAGTGGGTATTTCAGCATCGATATCGCCGAGGCAGGCAAGCGCCAAAGCGGAATGCGAAATACTTGAACCGTCTATCATCATCTAACGCGTTGAAATCCCTGATTTTAGGCCACGTTGGTCGAGCCAGGTTTTTCGCATCCTACTTTATCTCTTTGGAGCCATTGACCGAACCCGCAAGTTCGCCATGGCCCAGCGTGTCGAGGAAGCCAATCGCAAGACCGCTTCGGAAATCCTTGAACACTTGCTTGAGGCTGTGCCTTTCAAGGTCCACGCCATTCTCACCCCCTCTCGGGAAATACCCCGCCGCGCAGCGGACAAGGGCATCCAACTCGCAGGGCAGCGTCGAAACCGAGACAGCGTGACGTTCCGCAAGATGCTGTTCGATCCGATCTGCGGGGCCAACAGTTTCGAGCATCGGCTGACCAAGCCAAACCATCCGTGGACAAACGGATCGGTCGAACGGATGAACCGGACGATCAGGCACGCGACAGTGAAGCGACACCACTACGACAGCCACGATCAACTGCTCAGTCACCTCAGCGACGTCCTCGACACCGACAAATTCGCCCGTCGTTTCAAGACGCTAAGCGGCTTTGGACGGTACGAATACATTTGCAAATTCTGGACATCAGAGCCAAAGCGCTCCATCCTAATGCGACCCACCAGATGCTGGGACTGAACAGCTAGGGGGGCCGCATGGTGAACAGGAGGCCAAGGCTCCTGAACTCTGCCACGCGGAAACGGCGCGCTGTGCCGGGCGGTCGCGGGCGAGGGCTTGGAGAGCCGGCACGGACCGAAGGTCCGCATCTGGTAATGGCTAGGCCGCGCGGCGGCGTTTGCGGGATCAGCGACCCGGACAGCGCCGACTGGCCGATACGGGCGGCGCACGGATAGAACCGCCGGCCGCCAGTTTCAGGCGCTTGGCGGGATCTCTTGGGGCTCCGTTACCCATTTCAGCAGGGTCAGATGCTCGATCTCCACCGCGCCCTTCGGCGTTGTGACAGTGCTCAAATCGCGCCCGCCGATGCGCCAGCCATGGCTCTGATAAAAGCGGAGCGCGGCGGTGTTGGCGGGGTGGCAATGGAGCTGCGCCTCAAGCCGTCCCGCGGCGGCGATGCGCGCCTCGCCATCGGCCAGCAACCGCGCACCAATGCCCCGGCCCCGGACGGCGGCGGCGACGAAAAGCTGGCTTAGTACACCCTCCTCGGCGATGCACAGCCCAAGCGGCGCATCCCCTGGGCCAACCAAACGCGCGGCCGGTAAAAGACCGGCCAGCCTGGCGCGAAAATCGGCCCGCGTGCGCGCGGCGACCAGCGCAGGCGGCAAATACGCGCTGTGCGCGTCATGCCAGGCATCGTGCCAAAGCCGCGACAGCGGGCCGAGATCCGCCCGGGCCGCGCAGCGGGGGGCGTCGATCACGCGCATGGCCAGACCGGCAGAAAAGGCGCCATGCGTCCCGGTGCTGCGCCGGGCCCGGCCGATCCGCCGGGAACATCACGCCGGGCGGCGCGCAGGCCGATTGCCGCGGGAGCCGGGGTGCCGTCGCAAGGCACCGCTGCACGGCCGAAGCGTCGCCACACCGCCGCGCCTTTTGCCTGTCGCGGTGGCGCTAATTGGCTCGCATATCGTAGCGCCGCAACAATGTTCGCAAGTCGTTGCGTCGCCACGCGGTCCCAATGTCGCCGCACCGCCATGCGGTACGTAGGTTGCGACGCCGCCAAAAGGTGCGCATGTCGTGCTGTCATCACGCGGTTGGTATGTCGTGCCACCGCCGCGCGCTTCGCATGTCGTGCCACCGCTGCGCGCTTGGCATGTCGTGCCGCCACTACGCGCTTGGCATGTCGTGCCGCCGCTGCGCGCTTGGCATGTCGTGCCGCCTTTGCGCGCATCGTATCTCGTGCCACCTCTGCACGCTTCGGATGTCGTGCCACCACCGCGCGGTGCTCCGGTTGCGGCGCTGTCACGCGGTTCCGATGTCGTGCCACCACTCCGCGGTTTGCCTGCCGCGGCCTGGGCGCGCGGTTCGAACGGGGTCGCTTTGGCGTCGAGAGGCCAGCGCCCGAGCCGCCAATCCCGGGCGCGTTGGGGCGCCGCGACCGGTCGGCAGCGGAAGCGTCGCGCCGCATGTGCGTCCGATCCGATGAAACCGACCCCGCCCAGTCGATCTGGCGCAAAACCCGTCGCCCCTGCACTTGAGCGATGCGACAGCCGTCCCCGCTCAGGACGCTGCGGAAGGAGGGCGCGCTTGGGGGAGGGCCAGGCTGCAGAAGGGCTGGATATTCCTGCCGACCGCTCGCCTGGATAGTGCTAGCGCGGTGCGATGCGGTGGCTCGGCTTGAGGCGCTAGCGCTGCGCGATGGTTTGCCCGGGATGCGCGATGCGTCGGCGCTGCCGGTAGGGGATGAAAGTGAGGCTTTGTCGGTGCGGCTTGAGAAATGGGCCTTGCCGCTTTGGCAAGAAGGATTGGCCTGGCCGAAACGGTATGAAGGATGGGCGCTGCCGCGAGTGCAACAAGCGTTGGCACCGCTCCGGCCGGGCAATGGGTTGCCAGTGTCTTGCAATAGGTTGGCGCTACGAGCGCGGCTTGCGAGACAGGCTTTCCCGCTGCGCTGTGAAGGGTTGGCGCTGCACGGGCGCGGCCATGGGTTGCCTGCGCCGGGCGATACGCTGGCGAGGCGCATGCGGCTTGTGAGCCAGGCGTTGCCGTTGCGACGAGAAGGGTTGGCGCTGCCTGGGCCGGGCGAGGGGTTGCCAGCGCCGTGGTATGAGTTGGCTTTCCCGTGCGATACGCTGGCGATGCGCGTGTGGCTTGCGGGATAGCCTTTGCCGCTGTGGCGAGAAGGGTTGGCGCTGCTGCGGTTGTGCAATCGTCTGGCGTCGCTCGTGCGGCGAGGCAGATTGGGCTTGCTCGGGGGGCGCGGCAGATGGGCGCCACCCGTGCTGTTCGACAGGTTGGCGCTGCCGGCGGTGGGGGGCGGGGTCGGTCGCCGGGCGGGGGCCCGTGGGTTGGGGGGGTACGGGACGGGCGGCGGATGGGCGCAGCCCTGTCGGCGCAAAAGACCGGTGCTGCGCCCGGCGCGCTGTGCCTTCACGCGCTGCGCGCAAAGAATACCCGCCAGCGTGGATCGACCCGCCGGCCCCGTGCGGCGCTTTGCGGGCCATGCCGCCGCCGGGTGGCGTTTTGTCCAACCCGTGGTCATCGCCGGCAGCCTTCAAGCGGCGGAGCCGCCCACCGTCAGTCCGCCGATATAAAGGCTTGGCTGGCCGACGCCCACAGGCACCCATTGGCCATTTTTTCCGCACGTCCCAACCCCGGGATCGAGCGCCATGTCGTTGCCGATGGCGCGGATTTTCTGCAGGGCCGTCGCGCCGTCGCCGATCAACGTCGCGCCCTTAACCGGCGCGCCCACTTTGCCGTTCTTCACCCGGTAGGCCTCGGTGCACGAGAACACGAATTTGCCGTTGGTGATATCCACCTGACCGCCGCCGAAGCCGGTGGCGTAGATCCCGTCTTTCAGGTCGGCCAGCATCGCCGCAGGCTCCGCATCGCCGCCCAGCATATAGGTGTTGGTCATCCGAGGCATGGGAAGATGGGCATAGCTTTCGCGCCGCCCGTTGCCGGTGGCGGGAACGCCCATCAGCCGCGCGTTCTGGCGATCCTGCATGTAACCAACAAGGATGCCGTCTTCGATCAGCACGGTCTTGTGGCTCGGCGTGCCCTCATCGTCGATGGTGATAGAGCCGCGGCGGTCCGGGATCGTGCCATCGTCGAGCACTGTAACGCCCGGCGAGGCGATGCGTTTGCCCATCAAACCGGCGAAGGCGGAGGTTTTTTTGCGGTTGAAATCGCCCTCCAACCCGTGACCGATGGCTTCATGGAGCAGGATCCCAGGCCAGCCGGGGCCAAGCACCACGTCCATTACGCCTGCGGGGGCAGGCTCGGCGGCCAGATTGACGCGGGCGATGCGCAGCGCTTCGCGCACCTCTGCCTCCCAATGGGCGCGGTCCATCAAGGGCGCCAGCCCATGCCGCCCGCCAGACCCGATCCCGCCCGACTCGCGCCGGCCATCACGCTCGACCGTAATCGACACGTTGAACCGCGCCATCGGGCGCACATCGCGCAGCCGTTGGCCGTCGGGGCGCAGGATCTCCACCTCCTGCAGCGCCGCCGAAAGACTGGCGGACACTTGTACAACCCCGGGGTCGAGCGCGCGGGCGAAGGCGTCGGTCTCGCGCAAAGTCTCAACTTTTTTAGCAAAACTTGCGTCTTCCAAAGGGTCGACCGCGGCGTAAAGATGTTTGTTTGTGCCGGCGGGCGGCGCGGCAAGCGTGCCGCCGCCCTGCGCCGCGGCAAGCCGCGCGGTCTCTGCCGCCCGGCGCAACGCGGCCTCGGTCAGCTCTGTCGCGTGGCCATAGCCCGCCGTCTCCCCCCGCACGGCGCGCAGGCCAAAACCCTCGGCAGCATTGTAACTTGCGGTCTTCAGCCGGCCATCGTCGAAACCGAGCGCTTCGGAGCGCTGGCGCTCCAAAAACAGCTCCCCATCATCGGCCCCGGCGGTCGCCTCCCTCAAGATGCCAAGCGCATGGTCAGCGTCGAGATCGGTGTCAAAGGGCCGAAAGCCTGCGTCTTGGTCGGTCATCATATGCTCCCTCTGCGGCGGCGAATGTGTCTCTTTGCCGCGCTGCGTTGCCTTGTGGTGATCTATGGTTTGTGTTAGGTCCCGGCAAGGAAAAGCGCGACTGACCAGCGCGGGCGCGCCTGACATCTCGGGATCAGCCATATGACCAATCGCTTACGCTCTGCCATCTTTTTATCGCTCCTCAGCGCCCCGTTCGCGGCGCGGGCGCAGGAGGCAGAGGGCGACGCCCTGCCCGTGATCGGAACGCCGGTGCCCAACGGCATCAACTTTCAGCCCGCCGCGACCGAGCTTGCCCGCGATATCCATTGGCTCGACGGCATGCTTCTTGTGATCATCACGGCGATCGTGCTGTTTGTGCTCGGCCTCCTGGTCTATGCGATTGTAAAGTTCAACGCCAAGGCCAACCCGGTTCCGGCCACTTTCACCCACAACTCACGGGTTGAAATTGCGTGGACCGTCATTCCCATCGTGATCTTGATCATGATCGGCTCGTTTTCGCTGCCGGTTCTTTTCAAGCAGTTGGAGATCCCGGAGGCGGATCTGACAATCAAAACAACCGGTTATCAGTGGTATTGGGGGTATGAATACCCCGACGAAGGACTGGCGTTCGACAGTTACATGCTAGGGCTCTACAAAGCCGAGATGGATGACGAGGTTCGCGCCGAGCTTGCCGAGTATGGTTACGACGAAAGCGCCTGGAAACTGGCAACCGACACGGCGATGGTTGTGCCTGTGAACAAGGTCGTGCGCCTGCAGGTCACGGCGGGCGACGTGATCCACAGCTGGAAAATCCCGGCCTTTGGCGTGCACATGGACGGCATTCCCGGCCGGTTGAACGAGACGTGGTTCAAGGCCGAGCAAGAGGGCATCTTTTTCGGGCAGTGTTCTGAGCTCTGCGGGATCAACCACGCCTACATGCCGATCACCGTCAAAGTCGTCTCGGAAGAGGCTTATGTGCAGTGGGTTGAAAGCCAGGGCGGCACCGTCGCCTGGACACCGAAACCAAGCACAACGCAGCTTGCAGCGGCTGACTGACGCCGATGACGCTGTCCTCTCAAGCCGAAGGTTGGTCTGACGGACCGGCCGAAGCCGATGTCCAGGATTATGTGGCGTTGCTTAAGCCGCGGGTCATGCGGCTTGTGATCTTCACCGCAGCCGTTGGCCTGATCGCGGCGCCTGTTGGTGTGCACCCGGTCATCGCGTTTGCCGCGATCCTTTGTATCGCGGTGGGGGCGGGCGCGTCGGGTGCGCTCAACATGTGGTGGGATGCCGATATCGACGCGGTTATGGCCCGCACGGCGACGCGCCCGATCCCCGCGGGCAAGGTCTCACCGGGTGAGGCGCTGGCCTTCGGCCTCATCCTGTCGATTGTGTCGGTGACGCTTCTCTTCCTTTTTGCCAACCCGGTTTCGGCCGCGCTCCTGGCCTTTACGATCTTCTTTTACGTCGTGATCTACTCGATGTGGTTGAAGCGACTGACCCCCCAAAACATCGTGATCGGGGGCGCGGCCGGGGCGTTTCCGCCTATGATCGGCTGGTGCGTGGCGACCGGCGGCGTGTCGCTAGAGCCGCTTTTGATGTTCGGGCTGATCTTTTTCTGGACGCCGCCGCATTTCTGGGCGCTCGCGCTTTTTCGCAACCCCGACTACCAGGCCGCCGCGGTGCCGATGCTGCCGGTTGTGGCCGGCACGCGGGCCACGCGCAATCAGATCCTGGCCTATTCCGTCCTTCTGGCGCCTGTGGCTTTGGTGCCGGCGTGCACCAGCATCGGCGGGCCGGTCTATCTGATTGGTGCGACAGCGCTGAATGCGCTGTTTCTCTATGGCGCATGGCAGATTTGGCGGCGCGATGATCGCGCGGCCCATACGGACGGGTTCCGCATTGAAAAGCGTTTCTTTGCGTTCTCGATCCTTTATCTATTCCTGCATTTCGTGCTGATACTCGGGGAAGCCGGGATCGGTGCCGCCGGTTTGACCCCTCAGCAATGGCCGCAGATATGACAACGCCCATTCCGTCGCCCGAAAGTCACGAAATCTATCGCCGCCGCGGCGCGCGACACCGCGCGCATGGGCTGAGCCATGTGGCCACGGGCGGGCGGAACATTGCTGGGGCGGGTGTGGAGCGGAGCCCCGGGGAAGGCGAG
>CALCPC010000865.1 GCA_937900975.1 uncultured Paracoccaceae bacterium | reverse complement strand
TGGCCGCGGGTCTGTCGGCGCATCTTCTGCCGGGGGGGCGCGCGTTTTTTGAGATCGGTGCCCGCCAGGGCCCGGCTGTCATGGCGCTGTTCGCTGCGGCGGGGTTTGACGCGGCTTGCCATCCCGATCTTGACGGGCGGGACCGCGTTGTATCGGCCCGCTGGGCAGCTTGCCGGCGCGCGCGGTGCCTGGAGATTGGCGACCCCATCGGGTTGCCGCCGGTGGTCGCTTTCGCGCGCGGCCCTCGGGGTGATCGGCCCGCGCGCGGCCCTTGCGGTCGTCGGCCCGCGCACCGTCCTGCGCGATGTTTGTCCCGCGCACCGTCCTGCGCGATGACGCCTATGAGCGGACAGCGCCGGCGTCGCCGTGTCGCCTGCGCGACACAGCAACGCGATGCTTGCGGTGCGTCTGCCCCGGTGGCGCGACATTTGGTATTGTCTTTCACACCCACCGGGGTATACCTCAGAAAGCTGTTGCGCTGCTGTCCTTCTATGCAACGCCGTGCGCAAACTCTGAAAAGCTTGGCTACGATACAGGCTTAAAACAGCGTGCCACCCGCAACGGTCCCTGAAATTGAAATCAGAGTCCCATGAGATCTTCCAGCAAGTCGCGTTCGAGGAATAAAAACAATAACCGCAACCGCAGTGTTGGCAATATTGTCAATCGCGTGTTCGATAGCGCTGGTCCGGAAGGGAAGGTCCGCGGCACGCCGCAGCAGATTATCGAAAAATACCAGACCCTTGCCCGCGATGCCCAATTGTCGAACGATCGGGTCGCTGCAGAAAACTTTCTTCAACATTCCGAGCATTACACGCGCATGTTGAACGAAGCCATGCGTGAGCAAAATGAGCGCCAAGAGGCGGAGCGTCAGGCCGCGGAGGCCAATGCCCGCCAGCGGGAACAACAGCGCGAACAGCAAAACGCCCCACGGGAAAACGGCCATGCCCCGCAACCGGTCGTCGCCGATGCCTCAGCGCAGCCGCAGCCCGAGCTTGTGGCGCCCGCAACTGGCGCCACGATGATGCCGCCCCTGAACGGGCATGCCAGCGCCGATGCGGGCCCCGCCCTTGTCGAGACGCCAGAGGGTGAAAAGCCGCCCGCCCCCGCGCCGGCCAAAAAAACCCGCACAAGACGCCCGTCGACCAAATCCAAAAAAGCCGCTGAAGAGCCGCGCCCCGCCGCTGAGGCCGATACCTCGACGCCCAGTGAGTAGGGGGGGCCAAGGTTTTTTCCCGAAGAACCCGGGTCACCCTTCGCGGTGTGAACTCGCTGGTTCAAGCCCGGTTAAGGATCCCGCGGAGTTCAGACTTCTCGCGACGCGCTTGACGCGGCAGGCGGAAAAGCATGCCGGCAGAGATGGATACTCGCCGGGTGCAGGGCACCAAGCGATGCCGTTTTGATCCGTTATGCTTCGTGGGTAACCTAGAGCTGTTAGCGCCGCCTGACGTCAAAGACAGTGCGCTCTGCGATGCCCGATGTCTCAGGTCTTTCACGAAACGCTCTAGGTCTCCGCGTTGCAGGTGTCAGCTGGTCTGCGCGACAATCGTCCTGTCCCGACGGGCCGCGCCGCAAACGGGATGTTTCGCGGCAGCCGTTCGGTATCGCAGCCATGGGTTTTTGCACATTGGCCAGCCGACAGCCCGAACGAGATGCCGGGACCCCGCGCTGAGTAAGATGGCGCCCGTCCAGGCCGTCTTGGGCGTGCTTGCTGAGGCGCTAAAGCGTTTCGAGAAGGCCCTGGATCACCTATCGCTGCCTGAGATCAAGGATTTCAGCGCGATCTGTGATGTCATAGGTCTTTCACGAGCCGCTGGAAACGCCGCGGCGCAGAACCTCGGCCAAGCGGCAGAACGCCTCTAGCCCGATTTCCTCGGCGCGGGCCGTCGGCGGGATGCCGGCCTCGCGCAAAACCGCCTCAATATCCGGGCTGAGCGGTTTTAGCGCCGCGCGCAGCATCTTTCGCCGCTGGCCAAAGGCCTGTGCGACCACGCGCTCCAATACCTTCGCCTCGGCGGGGAAGCGCGGTGTCTCAAGCCGTTCGAAAAGCACGACGGCAGAGCGGACTTTCGGCGGCGGGGTAAAGGCGCTGGGCGGCAGGGTCATCGCGATCCGCGGGGTTGTGCGCCACGCAGCCAGCAGCGACAGCCGCCCATAGGTTTTGGATCCAGGCGGCGCCACGATCCTGTCGGCGACCTCGCGTTGGAACATCAGCGTCAAGGACTGCCAGAACGGCGGCCAGGCCGGGGGCGTCAGCCAGCGGATCAAAAGCTCGGTCCCCACATTATAGGGCAGATTGGCCACGATATGCACCGGCGGCGTCAGATGCGGTTGGGCATCGAGCGTCAGCGCGTCGCCCTCTAGCACTGTCAGCCGCCCGGGCCAGGCTGCGGCGATCTCGGCCAGGGGCGCAAGACAGCGTTTATCGCGCTCAACCGCCACCACATGCCGTGCACCCTCCGCCAAAAGCGCGCGCGTCAAGCCGCCCGGCCCTGGCCCGATCTCCAGCACATCCGCTGCCCGAAGATCGCCGGCCTGGCGCGCAATCTTGGCGGTGAGATTGAGGTCGAGCAAAAAGTTCTGGCCAAGCGTCTTGCGCGCCGAGAGCTGGTGCGCAGCGATCACCGCCCGCAAGGGCGGCAGCGTGTCCGGCCCGTTCACCCGCGCAGACGCACGATGTCGCCGGCCATCGTCAGCGCAGCGATCAGGCTGGTCGGATCCGCGCGGCCGGTGCCGGCGATGTCATAGGCTGTGCCATGATCGGGGGAGGTGCGCACGAAAGGCAGCCCCAGCGTCACGTTCACCCCGCCCGCGAAGTCTATTGTCTTGATCGGGATCAGCGCCTGGTCGTGATACATGCACACGGCGACGTCATAGGCTGCCCGTGCGGCTTCGTGAAACAGCGTGTCGGCGGGGCGGGGGCCGTCGATCACCATCCCCTCGGACCGGAGTTTCGCCAGAACCGGGGCGATCACGGTGGCATCCTCCTGGCCCATCGCGCCGCCCTCGCCCGCGAGGGGAATAAGGACGGCGACTGCG
>CALCPC010000864.1 GCA_937900975.1 uncultured Paracoccaceae bacterium | reverse complement strand
CAATCGGTCCTGGTGGGATGATGACGTCAATCTCGCGGACCCGGCCGAGAATATGAATATGCGCCTTGCACGGCGGCGATCCGAACTGGGTCACTTTCTCAACCGTGCGGGATTCGCAATGCGGGCAGCGCTCGGGCCCGCCCGCGGCGCGGGGCGGCGCGATGCCATAGGCCTCTAGCCGTGCGCGGCCCTTTTCCGAAAGCCACGCTGTGGTCCAAGCCGGTGCGATCTGCGTTTTGATGCGCACATGATCCACCCCGCGATCGCGCAGCGCCGTCTCGATGTCCAGCGCAATGACGCGCGTCGCCGGACAACCCGAATAGGTCGGCGTGACGGCGATCTCCAGCATCTCAGCCTCCCAGCGCACGTCGCGCACGATCCCAAGATCGTCGCCCGAGATCACGGGGATTTCTGGGTCGGGGACGGCGTCAAGCCAGGACCAGACCTCTTCTGTGCTGGGGCGTTCCATCACCATTGCGCGTCGGGATAGGCCCGGGGCAAAAACTGCATCGTCGCCAGCATGTGGCCCAGATGCTCACTGTGGCGGGCGCCGGTCTTGCCGCCGCGATGCGCGAAATCGCCGCTTGGACGCGCCAGCATCGCGGCCTCCAGCGTTTCTGTTACCTCCCTGTCCCAGGCGGCGCGCAAGGTTCCTGGATCCGGCGCGACACCCGCCTGCGCCAGCGCTTGGTCGACCGCGTCGGATTGAAACATCTCGCCCGCAAAGGGCCACAAAAGATCCAGCGCGGCTTGCATCCGGCCATGGCTTTCCGCTGTTCCGTCGCCACGCGCGATCACCGTCTCGCGCGATCGGTCAAGATGATAGCGTGCCTCCATCGCCGATTTCGCCGCAACCGCCGCGACCCGCGCGTCAGAGGAGCATGCCAGCGCCGCCAGGTTTTCCACCTGAAACGCATCGAACAAATATTGGCGCATCAGCGTCTGCCCGAAATCCCCATTGGGTTGCTCTAAAAGCAGAAGACAGCGGAAGTCCCAGACATCGCGGCGATAGGCCAGATCGTCGGCGCTGCGGCCCGCGCCTTCAACCTCCCCCGCCAGTGCAAGCCACAATTGGGTCTGGCCGATCAGGTCGAGCGCAGTGTTGGCCAGCGCGATATCTTCCTCCAGCACCGGCGCATGCCCGCACCATTCTGAAAGCCGGTGCCCCAATACCAGCGTGTTGTCGCCTTGGCGCAGCAGAAACTCAAACAGCGGGGAGGCCATCACATCGCCCCCACATCGTCTGGAATGTCGAAAAAGGTGGGGTGCCGATACACTTTGGACGTGGCCGGCTCATAAAGCGGGCCTTTGTCCGAGGGGCTAGAGGCCGCGATATGGCGCGCCTCAACCACCCAAATCGACACCCCTTCGTTGCGGCGGGTATAGACGTCGCGGGCATTCTTGACCGCCATCTCCGCGTCGGCGGCGTGGAGGCTGCCGACATGCCGATGTGCCATCCCGTGCTGTCCACGAATGAACACTTCCCAAAGGGGCCATTCCGCACTCATCCGTTTCCTTTCTCAGGGCCAAGCCCCGGGCCGTATTCACCCGACCTGTCATGCCCGAAGGCCAGCCTGTGGCCATCGGGGTCGGTCAGTTCGAAATCATCGCACGCATAGTCCACATGCCGCTCGATCGCCGACGGGGATAGCCCCTCGGCCGCAAACTCCGCATGGACTGCGTCGATGTCGTCCACATAGAGATACGCGCCCCAATGGGAGTTGACGCGAAGCGGGCCGCGCAGAAGTTGCAGGCCAAGTGTGACTTGGCCCCGCTGGACGATGGCGAACCCGATCTCCCCGCCCTCCACTGTGTCCCAGGTGCCGTTGGCGGCAAAGCCTGCGCGTGCGTAGAAGGCCAGGGACTTGCCAACGTCCGAGACCTGAAGGATGGGCATTGCGCGCAGCGTGCTCATTCCGCGGCCATCTTCCGGGCTTTTTTCTTCTCGGCATGGGCAAGCATGCCGGCGCGCACCCAGGCGCCGTCTTCCCAAGCCTTGCGGCGCGCGGCGATCCGTTCGCTGTTGCACGGCCCGTTGCCCTTCAAAACGTCGAAGAACTCAGACCAATCGGGCTCGGCGAAGTCATAGCCACCTTTCGCCGCGTTCCAGGCAATCGTGTCGTCGGGGACGGTCAGGCCCAGATACGCCGCTTGCGGCACGGTCTGATCAACGAATTTCTGGCGCAACTCGTCATTGGTGTTCATCTTGATTTTCCAGGCCATCGATTGGGCCGAATGCACTGAGTCCTTATCCGACGGGCCGAACATCATCAGTGAGGGGAACCAGAACCGGTTCAGCGCGTCCTGCGCCATCTTTTTTTGCGCCGCTGTGCCCTTGGCCATCTTCATCATGATGTCAAAGCCCTGGCGCTGATGGAAACTTTCCTCCTTGCACACGCGGATCATGGCGCGAGCATAGGGGCCGAAACTGGTGCGCTGCAGCGGCACCTGGTTCATGATCGCGGCGCCGTCGACCAGCCATCCGACCGCGCCCATATCCGCCCAGGTCAGCGTCGGATAGTTGAAGATGGACGAATATTTCATCCGCCCGTCGATCAGCATCTCGGTCAATGCGTCACGGCTTACGCCCAGTGTCTCGGCGGCACAGTAAAGGTAACGCCCGTGCCCGGCCTCATCCTGCACCTTGGCCAAGAGGATCGCCTTGCGCTCCAAACTCGGGGCGCGGGTGATCCAATTGCCCTCGGGCAATTGGCCCACGATCTCGGAATGCGCGTGCTGGCCGATCTGGCGGATCAGCGTCTTGCGGTAGCCTTCGGGCATCCAGTCCTTGGGCTCGATCTTCTCGCCGGCATCGATGCGGGCCTGAAAGGCGGCCAACCGCGCGGGATCGTCTTGACCCACATCGGATTTCACCATTTGTGCGTACATGATTGCCCCTCCCTAAACCCGTTCCAGAATGATCGCTGTGCCTTGGCCCACGCCCACACACATGGTGCACAGCGCATAGCGCCCAGCCCGGCGCCGCAACTCGTAAGCCGCCGTTAGGACAAGCCGCGCGCCCGACATGCCCAAAGGATGGCCCATTGCGATGGCGCCGCCGTTTGGATTGACATGAGCGGCATCATCGGCAAGCCCCAGCGCGCGCAACGATGCCAGGCTTTGCGCGGCGAAGGCTTCGTTGATTTCGATAACATCCATTTGGTCGAGGCTTAGCCCCGCGCGGCCAAGCACTTTCTTAACCGCTGGAACCGGCCCGATGCCCATGACGCGGGGCGGCACGCCGGCGGCGGCCATCGCGACAACCCGGGCCAGCGGCTTGTCCGCCTTGTCGGCC
This sequence comes from uncultured Paracoccaceae bacterium, assembly GCA_937900975.1. GTDB lineage: Bacteria > Pseudomonadota > Alphaproteobacteria > Rhodobacterales > Rhodobacteraceae > Algicella. The sequence continues at coordinate 6,573 of CALCPC010000864.1, read as the reverse complement.
GCGGCCTGATTGCCCAAAAGCAGCGCCGCCGCCCCGTCATTGACGCCCGACGCGTTGCCCGCTGTCACGCTTAACGCCGGGCCGTTGATGCCCCGCAGCGCCGCCAGCTTGCCGGTGGTGGTGCCGGGGCGCGGATGCTCATCCCGCGTGACGCTGATGGGCTCACCCTTTCTTTGCGCGACCGAAACGGGGATAAGCTCCTCAGTGAACCGGCCCGCGCTGTCGGCCTCGGCCCAGCGGTCTTGGCTGCGCTGGGCAAAAGCGTCCTGATCCTGGCGCGAGATGCCATGCTCTGCCGCGACATTGTCAGCGGTTTCGGGCATGGTGTCGATGCCATAGGTCGCCTCCATCTTCGGGTTTACGAAGCGCCACCCGATCGTGGTGTCGTAAACCGCGTTGGCGCGGGAAAAGGCGGTCGTCGATTTCGGCATGACAAACGGCGCGCGGCTCATGCTTTCGACGCCGCCGGCGATCGCCATCCGGTAATCGCCGGCCTTGATGCCCCGTGCGGCCATGCCGACGCCGTCCATCCCCGACGCACACAGCCGATTGACCGTCGTCCCCGGCACGTCCGTCGGCAACCCGGCCAAAAGGGCCGCCATCCGGGCCACGTTGCGGTTGTCCTCCCCCGCCTGATTGGCCGACCCAAGGATCACGTCATCGATGGCGGACCAATCCACATCCGGGTTGCGCGCCATCAGCGCCGCAATCGGAAGCGCTGCCAAATCGTCCGCCCGAATTGAGGACAAGGCCCCGCCATAGCGCCCAATCGGCGTGCGCACGGCGTCGAGGATAAAGGCATTCATGACAGGCGCCATCCTGTGTTGCGGACACGGTTCGACCGTAGTGAAGGCATTACAACGCCAAGCCCGGAGGGGCAAGAAAAATGTTACCGAAATGTCCTATGACTGAAAAATACGTAACATCTAGAGGTTCAAGCGTCGGGCCAAGCGCGCTGGGCACGCTTTGGCCCAGCCGCGCGGGCCTAGCCCTTTTGGGCGTCTGTGATCTCCTTCATCGCGGCAAGAAAGCTCGCGACCTCACCCAAGGTGTTGTAATGACACATCGAAACCCGAACGGCGCTGGGCAGCCCAAGCGGATCGAGAATATTGCCCGAATAGTGGTCGGCCTTGCGCGTATGGGTGCGTATCCCCCGGGCGCGGAGCGCGGCAACAAGATCCGGCGCGTCCATCCCGTCGAGCGTCAGGGACACCAACCCCTCCCGCGCCGGGTTCTCGGCGCCGCCAAGGATCGCGACCCCCGGCATATCGGCCAGCCCCGGCAGGTTCCCCGTGCCAAAGATCATGGCGTCGGTCAGGCGCGTCTCATGGGCGTGGATCGCGGCCCCCGCCGCCTCGATCCGGGCGCGACTGTCTGAGGCGTCCGACACCGCCGCGCCGAGCCAATCGAAATAAGCTACCACATCCAGCATCGTGGCATAGGCGCCGGTGTCGCGGGTGCCAAGCTCCCAGTTGCCCTCCGGTCCGCCAACCAAGGCATCATGGGGCAGCGCGTTTAAGCGGGGCGACGTCCAGGCAACGCCGTAGCCGTGGCGAGAGAACACTTTGTAAGGAGAGATCACATAGCCGTCGATATCGTAGCGTGCGATGTCGATCCGCCCGTGGCTTGCGTGTTGGATGCCATCGACGATGATGATGGCCTCTAGTGCGACCTCCCGGATCGCTGCGGCGATTGCACCGACATCAACGGCCATGCCGGTCACGGGCGACGTGTGCAGGATCGTCGCGACGCGGAGATCCGGCGACAAAAGCGGGCGATAATCCTCAACCGTCACCGTGCCGGTCGCGTTGTTGTGGGGCACCTGGACATAGGGTTTTCCCGCGATCTTGGACCAACGGGTCGCGGCGCTCCGCGTCGCTGGATGCTCAAGCGTTGACCCAATAACGCGCCCCTCCGGCGTTTCCAGGACAGCGTTCATGATCAGCCGGAACAAAAGCTCCGTCCCGCTTTCGCCGACAAAAATGTCGCCATCGGGCGCGTTGAAAAGGACCCGCATCCCGTCTTTGGCCGCTTTGATCGTGCGCACCAGGTCGTCGGCCATCTCGTTGTCGCGGCCCTGGTTGTCCGGGATCGCGGCATAGCGGGCCGTAGTTTCGACCACGCTTTTCAGTGTCAGGGCGCCGCCCGCGTTTTCGAAAAAAACGCGCGGGCCGGCCACGGGGCAGGCGTCCACATGCGCGAACCGGTCGCGGATCGCATCCATAAGCGCGGGATTATCGGTAATCATGGTGTTGGCCCCCTCTTGCCTGGCCGCCTCGGTCGCGCGTTGGGAATGCGCCCGCAACCCACCAAGCGATGCGCGCATCGGCGCCGGGGATCAAGCCCTGTGTGCCGCAACGGCGCGCAAGCCGCCCAACCGGCCGAGCCCGCGCCATAAGCGGGCGCCCGCCCTAGCGCACACGCGCCAGCGATGCGAGGTCTGGCGCAATCTTGTTCAGCCCGGCCAAGGGCGTCTTGCCCGCGCGCAACCGGCCCAAGGGCAGCCCGGCGATCTCGGCCGGCACGGATGTCGCGGCCGCCAAAGCCGGCGCCAGATCGATTGAAACCGCGTCGACCAGAACCCGCACCGCCTGCAGCAGATCCAGATCGGCGCCCGCCAGCGTGCCGTCCTCAAGCCGCAACTGTCCGCCGCGGCGCTGGATCCTGCGCCCGCCGAGGTGAAAGTGGTCAAGTCCGGTGCCGGCAACCGCCATCGCGTCGCTGACAAGAAAAAGCTGCCGGGCCTCGCCCTTTGCCCGCCACGCCAAGCGCATCGACGCAGGATGGACATGGACGCCATCGGCGATCAGCCCGGCGCAAAGCCTGGGGCCATCCAGCGCGGCGCCGACCAAACCGGGTTCGCGGCTTCCGAACTGGCTCATCGCATTAAAAAGATGGGTGACAGCCCGTGCGCCGGCAGCGGCATACGCCTGGCAGGTCCGATATCCCGCATCCGTGTGGCCAAGCGAGACGATCACGCCCGCATCGCTTAACCGCCGGACCTGTTCGCTGGTCACGCTTTCGGGCGCCAGCGTGACCATCAGAACCGGCAGCGTCGCCTTGGCCGCCACCAGCGCCTCCAAATCGGCATCCGTCATCGGGCGGATATGGGCCGGGTCATGCGCCCCCTTGCGCGCCACCGACAAATGCGGCCCTTCCAGATGAAGACCGGCCACGCCGGGCACGCCAAGCGCCAGTGCCTCGCCCGTGGCCCTGATCGCTTGCGTCACGGTTTGCGGGCAATCGGTGATCAGGGTCGGCAAGAATCCGGCAACCCCAAGCGTGGCATGCGCCTCGGCCATCCGGCGCAGGGTGTGCGGCGACGGATCGTCGTTCAACATCACGCCGCCACCGCCGTTCACCTGCAGATCGACAAAGCCCGGCGCCAGGATGGACCCGCCTAGATCCAATCGGTCGCCCGCCTGCGCCGTGGTGCCGGCAGGGCAAAGCCCCTGAAACACGCCCCGGCGAAAGACGGCCTCAACACCCCGATGCACCGAGGTCCCGTCAAACACCGGCCCGCCGGAGACAACGGTGATCGCGCCGCTCATACGGTTTCTGTCACCTTCTTTAGGTGCCGCGGGGCGTCGGGGTCGATCCCGCGGGCGAGGGCAATCGTTTCGACCATGGCGTAGAACGAGACGATGGTCGTGATCGGATCGGTCAGCCAATGGCCCGTGCGCACATGCGGCAGGTGGCGCGAGCGTTGCGACAAGTCCGAGGTTACGAACGCCGCGGCGCCTTTGTCGGCCAGTGCATCGACGATGTCGACCAAACCGGGTTCTGCGGCATCGCCGGCACAAAACGCGATCAGCGGAAACCCCTCCTCGATAATCGACATCGGGCCGTGCATCACCTCTGCCGCGGAATAGCTTTCCGCGTGGATCTGGCAGGTGTCCTTGAACTTTAGCGCGGCCTCGTTCGAGATGGCCCAAGCCGGGCCCCGGCCCACTGTGAAAAGCGAGCCTCCCGTGATCGCCGCCGCCGCCGCGGACCAATCGCAGGACGCCGCCTTCGCCAGCAAGGGCGGCAGCGCATGGATGCTGTCGATCAGGGCTTTGTCGTCGGCCAATTCTGCCAAGATCCAAAGCCCCGCGACCAAGGAGGTCACGAAGGTCTTGGTCGCCGCAACGCTTCGTTCGGGCCCCGCGAAGATCGGCACAACGCAGGTCGCAACGCGTGCCAGGTCCGAGGCCGCATCGTTTGTGATCGCGATGGTCATCGCGCCGCCCTGCCCAATCGCCTCTGTCATGCGCACAATGTCCGGGCTCATCCCCGATTGTGAGACCGAGAAGCCGACCGTCGCCGTGCAATCCAGTTCGACGCCGTAAATCGACCTTACCGAGGGTCCGACCGACGCCATGGGTTTGCGCAGCAGCAATTCGGATGCGTATTTCAGATAAGTGGCCGCATGGTCCGATGACCCGCGCGCGACCGACACGAAATAGCGCGGGTCTGCGGCTTTCGCCCGCTGGACCGCGGTCTGAATGGGCCCCGGGCCCTCCGACAAGAGACGCGCGACCGCGTCCGGTATTTCGTTGATTTCGGTGCGCATCAGCGTCATGGCGAGGCCTCTAATTCGAGATACGAAGTTCAGCGACGAAATCGTAGGCATCGCCCCGGTAGAGCGATTGCGTCAGCTCGGCCACGCGGCCCGATTGCAGGTAAGACAGGCGCTGAATGCTCAGCCCCGCCGCGCCCTCGGGGAGGTCCAGCAACCCAGCCTCCCGGGTGTCGAGATTAACGGCCGAGATCCGTTGGATCGCCCGCACGGGCCGCGCGCCGGTTCGCCCCAAAAACGCGTAAAGCGAGCCCTCCACATCCGTTGGATTGGGCAGAATGTCCCGCGGCAGCGACGCCCGCTCCAACGCCAGCGGTTGCCCATCGGCCTGGCGCAACCGATAGATCCGCGACACTTGCGCGTCGGCGCTCAGCCCCACGGCGACCATCTCATCGGGCGAGGGCATGAACACCCCGCGCTCCAGCCATTTGGACGCGGTCGTCAAGCCGCGCCGCTTCATATCCTCTGAAAAAGAGGTGAGTTGCGACAAAGATTGTTCAAGCCGCGGCGGCTGCGCCCGCACGAAAGAGCCAGAGCCTTGGCGTTGCTCGACGATCCCCTCATGCACCAGTTCCTGCATCGCTTTTCGGATCGTAACCCGCGAAAAATCGGTGATTTCGGCCATCTCCCGCTCCGACGGGAGGAGGGCATTCGGCTCCAAAACGCCGCTTCGGATCCCATCCTCCAGCCGTCGCCGCAACTGAACGTAGCGCGGGCCGGAGCTGTCCTTGAACCAATCCGATGGCCTCAAGAAGTCTCTAGCTTCCACTGTTTGCGTCCTCTCGGATCTGTTGGGCAAGCGCCAGCGCCCCATCGATGGGCCGGGCCTGCGGCGGGGCCAGCGCTGCGCGCTTGGGCGCTGGCAGGAAAGGGGCGTATTGCGGCGCCAGCCCGCCCGTCAGGCAAATCGCCTGGCCGGTTTGCCAACCCAGCCGGTCCAGATCCTGCGCGATGCTGGCCGCCCCGTCTAAAACCAGCTTGCGCCCCATTGGATCGCCCGCGCGGGCCAGCGCAGTCACGGTTTGGGCAAACGCCGCCACATCCTCGGGCGTCGCCCCCCGCGCGAACGCCACAATGCCTTCGGCATGCCGCAACGCGCCGAGAACCTCTTGGGCAAGGCCAGGGCAAGGCACGCGGCCGTCGACATGGCGCAACACAGCCGCCAACGCGCGCCGCCCCAGCCAATAGGCCGAAGCCTCATCGCCCAAGATCGAACCCCAGCCGCCGCTAAAGGTCACGGCGCCATCACGTTGGCGGGCAAAAAAACTGCCGGTTCCGGCATGGGCCACAAACCCGTCCCCCGGTCCCAGCGCCCCCCGGACCGCCGCGCGTCGGTCGTCATCATAGTGCACGCGCGTCAGGGGCAGCTTTTCGCGGAACTTTTGCTGCGTCTTAGCCCCGAAGAGGCCCGCAAGCCCAACAAAGGCGGGAACCGGATAGAGCGCCTCAACCGGCGTCCCCGCCTGTTTGGCCAGCGCCGCGATACCCTCGGCCACACAGCGCGCCGCCCCGTCGAAATCGGTGCTTGCATTGGCGGGCCCATGCTCCTTTGAAATGCGGGCCGGCCCAACGACCTGGGCAAACCGCGACCGGGTCCCGCCGCCATCAACCGCCAACACCGCATCTTTGCTCAAGCAAGACATATCTAATACCAATAAAAGACCTATTTGCTTCTGACAAGGCAAAATGCAGCGAAACCCTTGGCGCTGACGGGGTTATGACTCCAGAATACGAATTTTCTAGACAGGTGGTATCTTCAAGGTATTATTTTGGTACTAGGGCGGGGGAATCGATTGGCAGCGCGCGCGACGGAACATTTGCACTCGGCGGCGAAAGGGCTTGACCTTCTGACGCCGGACGCGCTGGCGGCCGTCCTGGTGGCGGGGCAGGTTGCCGCGGCGCAATGCGTTGCCCGCGCGGGGCGCGGCCTGGCCGCCGCCGGTCAAGCCGCGGCGCGGACGATTGCCGCGGGCGGCACGCTTCTCTATTTCGCGGCGGTCTCTTCGGGGTTG
>CALCPC010000863.1 GCA_937900975.1 uncultured Paracoccaceae bacterium | reverse complement strand
GCACTGCGACGGCGGCGGCACCGGGCAGCGCGTCAAGTGCTGCCCGATAGGGCGCGCCCGACGCGATGGCCGCGTCGAGCAGCGTCGACGCCGCGCGCACGGTCGAAAGCCGCTCCGCCTCGGCCTGCGCCGCGGCGGCGGCCTCTGCGGCCGCTTCGGCGGCCTCGGCGTCGGCTTCCGCGGCTGCGACTTCTTCCTCCGCAGTGCTGCGGGCCGCGGCAAGATCGGCCGAAAACGCCGCGGAGACATCTTCGATCTGACGCTCGGTCGTGGCGATCACGCCCTCAAGGCGTTGCTCCAGCGTGCCGTCTACCGCTGCGAGGGCCGAGATCTCTGCCCGCAACCCGGCAACCGAGGCTTGGCACGCCGTCAAATCCTCACCCGTGCCCTCGGGCAGCCCTTCGACCGGCTCGCACGCGGTCAGATGGTCCATTTGAGACAGCAGCCCAGCAAGGCTGGTTTCAATCTGGGCCAGACGCGCCGAGAAATCTGCGTTCTCTAGGGCGGCAAGCCGGTCCGAGACGCTGCCCACATCCGCCGCGACCGTGGCGACGCGCGTCTCAAGCGTGTCGGCGGCCTCTGACAGATCGGCCTCCGCCGCCGCCAAACCCGCTGTTGCGCCGGCCTCGGCCTCCGCCAGCGCCGCGCGCAGCGTGGCAACCTCGGCTTCGGCTGCGGCAACGGCCGCCGATGTCACGGCGTCGGGGTCCGGCAGGGCGGCAAGCTGCGATGCAACCTCCGCCCGCAGCGCCGCGACTTCCTCAACGGCCCGCGATTGGCCGGGCGGCAGCCAAGCGGCCACTGGCGCCAGGCCGGATGGCAGATAAGGCGCAACCTGCGGTGCGCCCCACAAGGCCAAGCCACCCCCGACGATCAAAAGGATCAGCCAGGTCAAAACGCGCCCGGCGAGAGCGCCCGATTGCTCCTCAACCGCGTCAGCGTCCTGCGCTTCGCCGGCATTGGTCGCGGCATCGTGCTCGCCCGGCGTCTCGGAGCCGCTGCTGATAAATGGGCTCGCCGCGCGCGCTGCCTCCAACTGGCTTGCGGGGTCTTTGGCGGCTTTTTCGTCCGCGCCAGCCGCTGCATGGGCGCCAGCCGCATCGGGCTCCGCCGCGTTGGATTCCGCGCCATCGACGCCATCCGCCGTGGCATCGGCCCGGGACGCATCCGCAGGCCCCGATTGCGCCTCTGCTTCCGACGCGTCTTTGGCCTCGACCGCGTCGCCATCCGGTTTTGTCGTTGCGCTTGCGTCATCATCTTTCACAGGCAGCACTTCTGCGTCCTCGACTTCGGGGTCGCTTTTGGGGGTTTTGGGGGTATCAGACATCGGCGCGAGCGATCCTCAAGTGACGGCACGGGACCGGGCAGCCGGAATCCCATTCGGCATCACCTTACTGGGGCCTGCCGGGCGGAACAAGGATTCCGAGCGATTTGCCCAAACGCGCCGGCGAACTCACGACAGCAGCGACAGGAGTGCCTCTTGCCGCGGCATATGCGCGACCTCGATGGCGACGCCAAGATCGCGGACAGGTGCCGCGACAGCGGCGCTGAGACACAGCAACCGCAGCGGGGGCGGCAGCGCGATCCCGGCAACGCAAGCCGCGAAAATCTTCGCCGTGCGCGGCGACATCAACAGCACGGCGCCGATTTGGCCTGCCGACAGCGCGCGCAGCACGGTGGCGGGCAGCGTCGTGGCGCGTTGCTCATAAAGCGGTAGGGTGGTCACGCGCAGCCCAACACCGGACAGTGCCGCGGACAGATCCAACGCCCTGTGGCGGCCCACGATGTGCAAAAGCGGGTGCGGGGGCCGGCGGTCATGCAAACGCGCTGACACTTCGGCCGCAGTCATGCCAAGAAGCATGGGCGACAGGCCCGCTGCGCGCCCAGCCCTGGCTGTCGCCTCTCCGGCCACAAAGGCCGGGTGCCACCGGCCGCCGCCCTGCTGCCACGCCAAGACGCCATTTGCAGACGTAAACACAAGGGCAGCGTCGTTGGGCAGTGTCGGTGCACGGCCAAGGCGGCGGATGCGAAGAAGCGGCGCGATCTCCGCTCGCCACTTCGGGCCGTACCGCGCCGCGATCGCGTCAGCCGTGGCCGCGGCCTGCTCCGCCGGGCGGGTGACCAGGACGACGCCGGTCATCTCCCGCCCCCCGTGTACCGTCATGCGGCGTCCCCCCGTGGCCGCCGCGCCCCCGGTTTGCCCGTTTCAGCGCCCGATCCCGCCATCCCCTGCCCGCCAGACCTCATCCCGATTGCACCCCCCTGGGCAGGGTGGTACCCCGCCAAGGCCCAGGCGGCAACGCGCCGTCCGTTCTGATCGAGAGGACCGACACAGCAATGCCCGGAGCCCGGATCTGCCTCGGTTTGGAAAGCAGTTGCGACGAAACCGCGGCGGCGCTTGTTGACGGCGAGCGGCGGATCCTCTCCTCGGTTGTGTTCGGCCAGGCCGATATGCATGCCCCCTTTGGCGGCGTGGTACCCGAGATCGCCGCCCGCGCCCATGCGGAGCGGTTGGATGTCTGCGTGGCCGAGGCGCTGGTCCAGGCCGGGCTGCAACCAAGCGCCATCGACGCGATCGCCGTCACCGCCGGACCGGGTTTGATGGGCGGGCTCTTGTCGGGGGTACTGTTCGCAAAGGGGCTGGCGGCGGGGCTCGCTTGTCCGCTTTGGCCGGTGAACCACCTCGCCGGCCATGCCCTGACGCCACGCCTGACCGATGGGATCGCGTTTCCATATCTGATGCTGTTGATCTCGGGCGGGCATTGCCAGTTTCTTGCCGTCGAGGGACCGGCGGCATACCGCCGCTTGGGCAGCACCCGCGACGATGCACCGGGGGAGGCGTTCGATAAGGTGGCGCGGCTCCTCGGGCTTGGCTTTCCCGGCGGACCGGCGGTTGAGCAATTGGCCACAGCGGGCGACCCGACGCGGTTTGCGCTGCCCCGACCGTTGCTCGACCAGCCGGGCATCGACATGTCGTTCTCCGGCCTGAAAACGGCGCTGCGCCGGACCCGGGATGAGCTTGTGCTGGCGCAAGGCGGGCTCTGGCATCGGGATCGCCAGGATCTGGCGGCCGGTTTCCAGGCTGCCGTTGCGGACGTCTTGGGCGAGAAAACGCGGCGGGCGCTTGCGGTTTTTGAAGCGGAGTACGCCCCCGCCGCGCCGGTCCTTGCGGTGGCGGGCGGGGTTGCCGCGAACCGCGCTTTGGGCGCTGCGCTGCACGCGGTCGCCAAGACCGCAGGATTTGCCGCGCTTGTGGCGCCGTTGGCGCTGGCAACGGACAACGCCGCAATGATCGCATGGGCGGGGCTGGAGCAAGCGGCCGAGATGGCCGACGCGCCGCTGATCGCCCGGCCACGGTGGCCGCTCGACACCGCGGCGGCCCCCATGGTCGGCAGCGGCCGGAAAGGGGCGAAGGCCTGAACGCTCGTCGCAGGGCGGGCGCAACTTTCTGTCGCAGTGAAGCGGAAAACGCTGAGCCTCAACGCGGTTTTGAAGAGCGACGTTTTTGGTCGGTGCGAGAAACGCTAAAACTCTGCAAACCCACGCCGTTAAAAGGATTGCGATGGCGCGGCGGAGGCAGCGGGCCATGGTCCCGGCACGCCGGGACCCCTGCGGCCTTGCCGCAGGCGCCGCCTACGGCGGCGATGGCCTTTTCGCCACCCCAACCCTTGCGCTCAGCGGGTTGCGCCGCCTCGTCTCTTGCACGGGCCCATCGCCACCGCATCAAGACAGCTGGGGTCAAAAGGCTGGATTGCTCATCGCCAGGACCAACATCGGGCGCGAACGTCAAACCCTCATCAACGTCGCCCTCGCCAAACGCGCCGGCGGTTTCGGCCACCGTTACGGCATCGACACGTTGTTTACGCTCAATACTTGCAGTCTTGTCGGGTTGGATGCCGCAGACGCGGCCCAGCCGAATAACGACTTTCGAGGCGCGCGTATTTTCGACGCCAAATGCAACGGTTCACAGCTTCCAAATACGACCTCCACGGGCACAGAGATGACGGTCACGGAGATCACTCGACCCCGCCTGTTCAGAGCAAGTCTTGCACAGCCTATCTTGAAGACGCCTATTTTCTTCTGCGATCCGGCTTGGGCAGCGGCAGGTATCTTGGCGCACCCCCAATGCAAGACTGCCAAACACTCTCAGCGCCCGTGTTTGCCAGGCCGCGCGCGCTCCTGCCCAGAAAAGCCCCCTTCCGATCAACGCTTCCAATTAAGCGCCAGGGTCGCCCCGGCATGGGCCTTGGGCGCGCGTAGGCCCCCACACGGTTTTGTGAGAAGCAAACGCCCTCCGACAGCGCCCAAACCTTGCGCCAATTCCAGCTCTCCGAAGAGAGGGCGATCGGGCTTCAATCCTTTGCAATCACCCTCAGACCAAGATCCCTAAGTTGCGCGTTCGTGGCCGCCGCGGGCGCTTGCATCATCAGATCCTCGGCCCGCTGGTTCATCGGGAATAGGATGACTTCGCGGATGTTTTCCGCCTCGGCCAGCAGCATCACCATCCGGTCCACGCCCGGGGCAATGCCCGCATGCGGCGGCGCGCCATAGCGGAACGCCGCCAGCATACCGCCGAAATGCGCATCCACGAACGCCTTGTCGTGGCCGACGATCTCAAACGCCTTATACATCACGTCGGGCTTGTGGTTCCGAACCGCGCCAGAGCTCAATTCAACGCCGTTGCACACGATATCGTACTGATATCCAAGGATATCGAGCGGTGCCTCGGCCTCCAGCGCCGCAAGCCCGCCCTGGGGCATCGAAAACGGGTTGTGAGAGAAATCGAGCGCGCCGGTTTCGGCATCCTTTTCGTACATCGGAAAATCGACGATCCAGCAAAAGTCGAACCGGTCCGTCGCGGTTAGCCCCAACTCGGCGCCGATGACATCCCGCGCCTTGCCCGCAACCGCCTCAAACTCCGCTGGCCGTCCGCCAAGAAAGAACGCCGCATCCCCGACGCCGAGGCCAAGCTGTTGGCGGAGCGCTTCGGTCCGCTCAGGCCCGATGTTTTTGGCCAAAGGCCCCGCGGCCTCCATCGCGCTGCCATCCTCGCGCCAGAAGATATAGCCCATGCCCGGCAACCCTTCCTTTTGCGCGAAGGCATTCATCCGGTCGCAAAATTTGCGAGAGCCGCCGCCAGGCGCGGGAATCACGCGGATCTCGGTGCCCGGCTTCTCCAAAAGCGTGGCGAAAATCTTGAAGCCCGACCCTGCAAAATGCTCACTGACAACTGCCATCTTGATCGGGTTGCGCAGATCGGGCTTGTCGGACCCATACCACAGCATCGCATCGCGAGAGGCGATGCGCGGGAATTGGGGCGTGACAGACCAGGGCGTCCCATCGGCCGTCTTTGGCGCGAACTCTTCGAACACACCGCGCATAACGGGCTCTATGACCTGAAACACATCCTCCTGCGTGGCGAAGCTCATTTCCATGTCAAGCTGATAGAACTCCCCGGGCGAGCGGTCGGCACGGGGATCCTCGTCCCGGAAACAGGGGGCGATCTGAAAATAGCGGTCGAACCCCGCCACCATCAGCAATTGCTTGAACTGCTGCGGCGCTTGGGGCAGCGCGTAAAACTTACCCGGGTGAAGCCGTGAGGGCACCAGAAAGTCGCGCGCGCCTTCGGGGCTGGACGCGGTCAGGATCGGCGTCTGATATTCCCGAAAGCCTTGCTCTGTCATCCGCCGGCGCAGGCTGGCGATCACGTCAGAGCGCAGCACTAGGTTTTTGTGCAGGCTTTCGCGGCGCAGGTCCAGAAACCGATATTTTAGCCGCGTCTCCTCGGGATACTCAAGATCGCCGAAAACCGGCAGCGGCAGCTCCTCCGCCCGGCCAAGAACCTCAAGATCGCGGATAAAAACCTCAACCGCGCCCGTTGGGATGTTGGGGTTGACCAGCGCGGGGTCGCGAAGCTTGACCAAACCGTCGATGCGGATCACCCATTCGGATCGCACGGCCTCAACGCCTGCGAACACCGGGCTGTCGGGGTCGGCTAGAACCTGCGTCATGCCATAATGGTCACGAAGATCGATAAACAGCACGCCGCCATGATCGCGCACCCGATGCACCCAGCCGGCCAGCCGCACGGTCTGCCCGGCATGGTCCGTGTTGCGAT
>CALCPC010000862.1 GCA_937900975.1 uncultured Paracoccaceae bacterium | reverse complement strand
TGGTCCGTGTTGATCTCGGAGCAAGAGTGGAATCGATAGACGTGCATGGCGAAACTCCTGCTTACGCCGGGCAGAAAGCGGTCCACCACGGGGAAGTCAACCCCCGCACCGCGTCACAATGCCCAAGGGAAAGGGCAGGCCGCCACGCCGTGTTCCCGTGGCACGCCGCAGGCCCGTCCCCACAACGCACCGATCCCCGATCCGCCGCGCAAGCCTGCGCCCGATCTGTGTAATCCCTCTCTGCGCTTACCGCGCCCGGCGCGGCGCTCTACCGCCCTGGCCCGATAAGAACTCCACAGAGGTTGCACCGCAGCCTTTGGGCCCGGTTGCGCTGGCCGCTTTCATCCGCGCGCCACCGCCGCCTCCCCAACGCATAAACAAGAGCGCCACCGCGGTTTTTGCACCAAGGGCCGCCCGCCCTGCGCACGGCTTTCCCTGGCCGCCACTGGACTGCGGCCCACGCGAGGACTGTTGGTGCCGCACGCTAAGCCGCGACCGCAAGGCGGCCGTCGCCCCGACGCCGATGGGGCTGCTCCGCCTTCAACTCGGCGCCGACCGTTCCAGAGGATCGGAAGCCGTACGATCGGCGTGCAAAGCGTCCGAAGCCCATGGCGGCGGCCGGACAGCGGGGTGCCAGAGCGTCAAGTCCAGGGGTTCGACTCGCGCGCCAAGGTCCCGCGCCATCGGGCGCTGTGACCGTGGCGAACGGGGCTGGCAACCCCGGCGCCGCATGCCCACCCCAAAAAGAGCCCAAGCGGAGGATCACCGCGACCCGGGCACCGCGACCCCGGCACCGCAACCCGAGGTCTAGACGCCCCTCACAGACGCCGGTTCCAGACATATTGCGTTCCCGCGCCATAGCCGTAGCCCTGAAGGTATCGCGCCTCGCGCGCGGCTGCCACCGCGCTGGCCGTATCGCTGTCGCGGGCGACACTCCACCGGCACCAAAGGCTTTTGTGCACTTGCATCGTATGCTTACCCGGCAGCGACAAATCGTCGGGATCGTCCAGCCAAAACTCCTCCAAATCGCCAGCGATCGCGCGCTGGATCCCCAAATTGCCCCGGCCCGAGGCGTGCTTGATCAAACGGCTTCGAATGGTCGTGCCTTGTTTGGCCGTATCCCCATCCATCCGTCCACGGGCGCGGCCGACATACCGGGGAACAAAATAATGCGGATCGACCCAGAACCCGACTTCGTAGATGCCCGGTTTTGCCGGCGCCTCGATCCGCAAAACATCAACGTCAAGTTCAACGACATCTGAAAATTTCATCGACTATGCCTCCATCAAAAAGGATCGCAGGGCTGCTCCATCCTAGACCTGTTTCGTGATGGAAGAGTGACTTTCGCCACCCCAGCGAAAGAGCCGTGCTTCGCCGCCGCGCGGCCCTGTCCCCGCCCGCGGCCCGATGCGGGGGCAGCCCCCGGGCGACCAAATTCTTAAAAGACGTTCGATATCAGCATCGTGCCAAGCCAAGGACTGGCACGACCCATTCAATTCGACCAAAAACTGCTCTAAATCCTGGCCTGCGTATCGGGGGACCCATGGAAAACACACTCGCCAAAAGTTTTGCCGCGATCGTCCGCGCGGGCGATCTTTCCATCCGCTACCCCTCGGGCACCGTGCAGCGCCTTGGCGATGGCACCGGGCCGGCGGTGGCGGTCGCCTTCCGCGATGCGGCCACGGTCCGGGCTGTTGCGCGCGACCCCGCCCTGGCGCTGGGCGAGGCTTATATGGACGGCGGCCTTGCGGTGGAGACCGGCACGCTGTGGGACTTTATCGACATCCTCGCCCGGGGCGGCGTGCGGCGGGGATGGACGGCGACGGCCGTGGGCATCAGCCTTTGGCGCAGCGCCCGGGATGTGCTTCGCCAACGCGCGGGGCTGGCGCTTGCCCAGCGCAATATTGCGCATCACTACGACCTGAACGAAGCGCTTTTCCGGCTCTTTCTCGATGCCGATATGAACTATTCCTGCGCCTATTTCGAAACGCCCGACTTGACGCTGGAGGAGGCACAGCGCGCCAAGCAACGGCACATCGCGGCGAAGCTTTTGGCGCAGCCCGGCGCGCGCGTACTGGACATCGGGTCGGGTTGGGGCGGTATGGGGCTTTATCTGGCCAAGGTCGCGGGGCTGGACGTCACCGGCGTCACACTGTCGGTCGAGCAGCAGCGCGTCGCGACAGCGCGGGCCAAAACCGCCGGCGTCAGTGCGCGCTGCGGCTTTCACCTGCGCGATTATCGCGCCGTGACCGGGCGCTTTGACCACATTACCTCGATCGGAATGTTAGAGCATGTCGGTCGCCCGCAGCTGCGGCGCTATTTCAGCGCTGTCGCACGGCTTTTGGACAAACAAGGCACTGCGCTGATCCACTCCATGGCGCAGCCGCGTCAGCAGCCCCACGCACAGCCCTTCGGCGACAAGTATATCTTTCCTGGGGGCTACATCCCATCGCTGGCCGAGATCCTGCCAGCGGTTGAGAAGGCGGGGCTTCTGGTCAAAGACATTGAGATCCTGCCGCTGCATTATGCCGAGACCTGCCGGATCTGGCGGCAACGGTTTCTGGCCAACCGCGCGCGGGTGCTGGCGCTTTACGACGCGCGCTTCCTGCGCATGTGGGAGATGTATTTGGTTGGCGCAACCGGATCCACGTGGTGCATCTGCAACTGGCCAAGCACCAAGATCGCATCCCATTCCGCCGCGACTGGTATCCGGCGGAGCGGGCAAGGCTTTTGCAGGCTGAGGCCCATTGGCCGATCCCAACCGATTAGCCTTGAGCCGCCGCCCCAGGCCCTGGGGTTCAAAAAAGCACCCCTCCTGATCTCCAAGCGGCACCGCCGAAGCGCACCCTTCCGGCTCTTGCCC
>CALCPC010000861.1 GCA_937900975.1 uncultured Paracoccaceae bacterium | reverse complement strand
CCGTCGCGCCCAACCGCCGAACCAAGACCGACGACCCATAGAGCGCCCGAAGTCGCGGTCGCGGCGACGCTTGGCCGGGAGACAATGGTTCGGCTGGGTGGCGGTCTGTCACAGTCCCGGCGACCAGCATAGGATCCGTCGCGCCAAGGGCCGCGGCGCGCGCGCGTCCATCCCTCGTCCGTGCAAACCGATCTGGTTGCCACAACCCGAAACGCGGTGGTGGAGGTCTTCCCGGCGCTTGGGGTCGCCTCAGCAAAGCGCGCGCTCCGCCGAGAAATCCGCGGCGGTGGCGGGCCCGCTGGGCGCGCGGCTCGCCCCCTTGCGGGGACGCGGCGCCCGGTGGTGCCGGGCACTGTCTGTGATCGGGCTGGGCCGCGCTAGCGCCGTTGCAATCTGCGGGCGAGCGGGCGGCGAAATGCAGTGGCCAGCAGAAGGAGCGCCAGGAGCACGGACGCCGCGGAGAGGGGGGCGAGGCCGTTGCGGACCGCGATCGCAATCAACGCCCAGGCCGCGGCCGGCGCATAGGCCGGCGGGGTCGCGGGCCGGCTCTGAACAGCCAGCGCGAGACTGGCGGCAACGGCGAGGCCGATCCAGGCCCAGGTGTCCTGCCCCGGTCCAAGGCCGTAGCCCGCGCCTACCAGCGCCAGCGCCACCGAACTGGCCGCTGTCAGCCACCCTGCGTAAAGCCCAAGCGGCACACCAAGGGTCCACATCGCCCCCGGCGGCGCCTGCAACAGCCCGGCAAGCGCGCCGGCCAGCATCACCCAAATCATGACGGTGGCGGCCAAAGGGTCGGTAACGGCAACGGGCAGCCATCCGATGCCGACCGTCAAACTGACGATCAGCGGCAACCGCGTCCGGTCCCAGCCGGGATCGTCGGCATGGCGCAAAAGCCCCCAGGCGCCATGGACGATCAGCCAAAGATAGATCAGGCCCCAAATCGCAAAGGCGTACCCCGCCGGCACGACCGGCGGATCGATCTGGGGGACCGGAAAATCCTCGGCCTCAAAGCCCCCGAACCCCGGCAGCAGCAGCGGCGAGAGCGCGAAGCCCGCGGCAGCCGTCAACACCAGGACAGCGCGCAGCCCTGGGCCTTGCAAGAATTTCGCGGTCATATCGAAAGCCGTGACATCGGGATTTGCTTTCAAGGCCAGCCTATTGCCGGGCGTGGGGCGGGTGTTTCGAAGGCAGAGCGCGCGAAAATCGCGTTAGGCAAACTGCCCATCCGGCGCGATCCGGCTGTGCCCGCCCAGATAGGGGCGCAGAACATCGGGGATCGTGATGGATCCGTCATCCTCCTGATAATTCTCGATGACCGCGATCAGCGTCCGCCCAATGGCCAGGCCAGAGCCGTTGAGCGTGTGGACATAAGCCGGTTTCTCCTCCGCCGCCGGGCGGTAGCGGGCGTTCATTCGCCGCGCCTGGAAATCGCCGCAGACCGAGCAGGAGGAAATTTCGCGATAGGCGTTTTGGCCGGGCAGCCAGACTTCGATGTCATGGGTGCGCTGGGCGCCAAAACCCATATCGCCGGTGCACAAGACGACGGTCCGGTAGGGCAGGTCGAGCGCCTCCAAAATCCCCTCGGCGCAGGTGGTCATCCGGTCCAGCTCTGCCCGGCTTTCCTCTGGCGTCGTGATCGAAACCATCTCGACTTTCTCGAACTGGTGCTGGCGCAACATGCCGCTGGTGTCTTTGCCAGCGCTCCCCGCCTCGGATCGGAAGCATTGGGTGTGGGCGGTCAGCCGAACGGGCAGCGTGCCTGGCTCCAAAATTTTGCCGGCAACGGTATTGGTGAGCGGCACCTCAGACGTGGGGATCAGCCACCAGCCGTTGGTGGTCCGGTAGCTGTCTTCCTCAAACTTCGGCAATTGTCCGGTGCCATACATCGCCTCGTCGCGGACCAGAACCGGCGTCCAAGTTTCGGTCAGGCCGTTTTGGTCGACATGGGTGTCGAGCATAAACTGCGCAAGCGCGCGGTTCAGCCGGGTCAGCGCGCCGCGGATCATGACAAAGCGCGCGCCCGCAAGCTGTGCTGCCGTCTCAAAGTCGAGACAGGCCGCGGCCGCCGGGACCTCCGGGGGGCACCCCAGCGTTTAAGCTCGACATTGCCGGCCTCATCGGCGCCATCGGGGACGTCGTCGGCGGGAAGGTTGGGCAGCGTGGCAAGGATTTGGTCGAGCTGCGCGGCCTCGATCTTGGCCTTCTCCTCCCGCTCGGCCTTTTCTTGTTTTTTCGCGGCCGAAACGGCGCGCAGGCGCGCAAACTCGGCCTCGTCGCCGCGCGCTTTTGCGGCACCCGCCTCTTTGGCTGCGCGATTGGCCTCGGCTTGCGCGGCTTCGGCGATCTGGATGGCCTCGCGCCGATGGCGGTCGATCATCAAGATATCGGAGGCCCAGCCATCCTCCCCCCGCCGGGCAAGGGCGGCGTCGAAGGCTTCGGGGGCGTCGCGGATGATCCGGATATCGTGCATGGCGTGGGTCTCGGCGGATTCGGGTTAAGAGGGGATTTATGGGCCCCGCCGCGCGAGGTCAAATCGGGCCGTCGCACGCAGGAAGCCCGCGACCCGCGGCGGCGCCAAGG
>CALCPC010000860.1 GCA_937900975.1 uncultured Paracoccaceae bacterium | reverse complement strand
CAGCAGCGAAAGTGTGACGGCCATCGGGGGAGCCGCCTTGGTCCCGTAAGACCTGGTCAACTTGGATGGCACAATTAGGGCATCGGCCCGGCGATATCCCATGGTTGCGGTCGGCCGATGAACAGGCTGCGCGTCCACGGCCCCGGCACAGTGGACCCCCAATGCTTGACCCTCATCGCGATGCGAAGCGGCCGTTTTGGGCCACTGCGTCGGGGCCAAAGTCGCCGATGGAGCCGCCGCGCGGGGCGCCCGTAATTTCGTCTTAGACAAGCTGCAAGGCACTGTCGCCGCTCGTTTAGCCGCCCGATAGGCGCGACATGAACCGCGCCACGCCATGAGGCAGGGACCAAGCGCGGAAAAACGCGTCCGCTCACCCCCTTCGGCAACGGCGTTGAGCGGTCGAAACGCGGCCACGCCGGGCCACCGCGCCGAGGGTACGCGCGAATCTTGCGTCGCCGCGCGACGCGCGGAGGCTCGCAGCACCGCCTGAAGGAGGGCGGCGGCGCCGGCCATGCCGAGGCCAACCGCCCAAAGCGCCTGCGCCCGCGCCGTGGCGCGCGCTAAGGCATCCATCGCCGCCAGCCGGGCGACGCCTTCAAGGCCACGGACCGGAATGCCCGCCGACCGACGCGGACACGCTCGCGTCGCGTCTGGCGGCCCTGGGCCTTGCGCCTTTGCCTCGGTCCCCCTCCGACAGAAAAACGCAATTGCCGACGGCCGAACCGGAGCGTCCGCGCCCCAAGATCCACCCGTTTGAGGGGAGCGCAAGCCGGCCCTGAGCGCCCAATGCCGCTGCACAAATCCGCCATCGAGCCCAACCCGTAAAGGGTCGCCCGCTCCAGGACCGTCCGGAAGGGGCGAAAATCCGCGAGCCCCCCCCGCGCGCAGCAACGCTGTGTCAGCCCCATCCCCGCAAGGGCGCCCCGCCTTCGAAAGCAGCACCCGCGCCTGGTGCCCATGAGGTCCGCGAATTTTAGCGGAGCGCAACCCGGTCCTCGGCGGCCCGGCACTGCTTGCCAGCGTGGCATCGGACTCAATCCTGATAGGGTCGGCGGCATCGGGCGGGTGCGCGCCGCGCGAAAAACTGCAGCAACTGGCAGCGCGCAGCGGGGTCGTCTCAGCCCAATCCCCGCGAGGGCGCCCCGTCTCTAATACCAGGTTCCGGGCGTTGGGCCTATGAGGTCCACCCATCTTGGCGGAGCGCAGACCGGTGCTCGGCGACCCGGCCTTGCTTGCCAGCGGGCCATGTGCCCCAGTCCTCGTAGGGTCGTCCACTCCAGGCAGGCGCGCGCGGCGCGAAAATCCGCAGCAACCCACAGCATGCGGTCGGGTCGTCTCAGCCCAATCCCCGCAAAGGCGCCCCGTCTCTAATACCAGATCCCGGGCGTTGGGCGTATGAGGTCCACCCATCGTGGCGGAGCGCAATCCGGTCCTCGGCGATCCGGCCCTGCTTGCCAGCGTGCCATCGGACTCAATCCTCGGAGGGTCGGCCGCTCCGGGCGCGTGCGCGGGGAGCGAAAATCCGCAGCAACCCGCAGCGCGCAGTGGGGTCGTCTCAGCCCAACCCCCGCGAGGGCGTCCGGTTTGGGATACCAGATCCCGGGCGTTGGGCCTATGAGGTCCGCCCATCTTGGCGGAGCGCAGACCGGTGCTCGGCGACCCGGCCTTGCTTGCCAGCG
>CALCPC010000859.1 GCA_937900975.1 uncultured Paracoccaceae bacterium | reverse complement strand
CGGCTTTCGCCCTCGGCGCCGACGGGCGCGTCGGGTGGGCTTGCGCCTTTGGGCCCGCGCTGGCGCAAGGGTGTGCCTTGGCGCAACGCAGAAAATCGATGGGCGGCCCCGGTTGCCCGGACAATCGCCATGCGGACGAGCTATGGCGGTCGGCTTTCGCCCTCGGCGCCGACGGGCGCGTCGGGTGGGCTTGCGCCTTTGGGCCTGCGCTGGCGCAGGGGTGTATCTTGGCGCGACGCGCAAAAACCGATGGGCGGACGCGATTTTTCGGACAAGCGCTACGCGGATGGGCTATGGCGGTCGGCCTTCGCCCTCGGCGCCGATGGGCGCGTCGGGCGGGCGTTCGCCTTTGGGCCTGCTTTGACGCAAGGGTGTGCCTTGGCGCGACGCGCAAAACCGATGGGCGGACCCGGTTGCACGGACTAGCGCCATGCGGATGGGCTATGGCGGTCGGCTTTCGCCTTCGGCGCCGGCGGGCGCGTCGGGCGAGTTTGCGCCTTTGGTTTTGCGCTGGCGCATGGGTGCTTTGGGAGCCCCTTCATTTCCAGGACCGGACCGAACCGTCGGGCGGCACCGTTGCGCCATGGCGTTGGGCGCAAGCCGCCTGCGTAGAGAATAGTCGCGGGCCCGTTCGAATTTTTGCGCCCGCCCTGGCTGCGGCGCCCGCCCCGGCACCTTGCGCAAATCTGATGGGAAGGTGCGGTCGCCGGACGGTGCTACCGTGGGCCTTGCCCGCGCGGTTTGACAATCCCCCTCGGCACGGGTGCGCGGAGAAGCTTCGTGGGCCGCTGGAGGTTCGGCGCCCGGTTTTGGCGCTGCTGGCCTGCCCTCGCCCGATCAAAAACTGTGCGTTTGGCGGCCGTCACCCGCGCTTTATCCGCGTGGCGCCCGCCTTTCGCCGTCTTGCCCCGGCGCTCGCGACTTTCGGGCGCCGCGCGCTGGCAGCGGCGAGATCCTTGCAGCGGGGGCGGTTCGCGGCGTCCCGGTGTTGCGCCGTGCTTGCGCGGCGCACCGGCTGCGCCGCAGAAGATGCTTGAGAAAGAGGGGGGGTTGCGCCATGGTCGGCCAGATTTCAGTCCCTGCCGCAGGAGACCGGCCGACCCGTGATCGACCTTCTGCCCCATGAGACCGCCGCGGCCGCGCTGACCATCGGTGTCGTCTTCTCGATGCTGATCCTTTTTGTCCGGGAGGTTTATCCGACGGAGGTGGTGGCCCTTATGGGCGCGGCCGTGTTGGTGGTTGTGGGCGTCGTCACGGCTGAGGACGTCCTTATGGTGTTCTCAAACCCCGCGCCTTGGACCATCGCTGCGATGTTTGTGATCTCGGGCGCCTTGGTGCGCACGGGCGCGCTCAACCGGCTGACCAGCCTGGTCGGGCGTCACGCGGCCGAGCGTCCGGCAACCGTCATTGCGGGGTTTGGCGTGATCACGCTGGGCGCATCGGCCTTTATCAACAACACGCCCGTTGTCGTGATGCTGATCCCGATTGCGGTGCAGGTGGCCAAGACGATGGGCCTTGCGGTCTCAAAACTCCTGATCCCGTTGTCTTATGCGGCGATCCTTGGCGGGATTTGTACGCTGATCGGCACGTCGACCAATCTTTTGGTCGACGGCGTGGCGCAGCAAAACGGGCTTGCCCCCTTCACGTTGTTTGAGGTGACGCCGCTTGGCATTTGTTTGGCGGTGTGGGGTCTTTTCTACCTTCGCTTTGTCGCGCCGCGCCTTCTGCCAGAGCGTGAGACGATGGCCGATGTGCTGTCGGACCGCAAAAATATGAAGTATTTCAGCGAGGTCGCGGTGCCGGAGGGGTCGCCGCTGATCGGTGATTTGGTGTTCGATATCCCCCTGTTTCAGCGCCGGGGCATCCGCATCATCGATGTGCTGCGCGGGGACGAATCGCTGCGCCGCCGGTTTCCCGATGTTACCATCGAACAGGGCGACCGGATCGTTTTGCGCACAGAGGTGGGGGAGCTTTTGGGCCTGCGCCAGTCGGGCGACGTCAACATGGTCGATGCGCTGACCACCCGCGCGACGACGACGGTCGAGGCGCTGATCTCGCCCGGGTGCCGGATGATCGGGCGCACGCTGGGTGCGTTGCGCCTGCGCCGGCGCTACGGCGTCTACCCGTTGGCCGTGCACCGCCGCAACCAGAACATCGGCCGCCAGCTTGACGATGTGGTCGTGCGCGTCGGCGATACCTTGCTGTTGGAGGGCGCGCCCGAGGATATCCGCCGCCTGGCGCTCGACATGCGGCTTGGCGACATCACCGAGCCGACGGCGCGCAGCTATCGGCGCAGCCACGCACCGCTTGTGATCGCGACGCTTGCGGCGATTGTCATCCTGGCCGCGTTTGGCGTCGCCTCGAT
>CALCPC010000858.1 GCA_937900975.1 uncultured Paracoccaceae bacterium | reverse complement strand
GACCTTCGCTGCGATCCCGGCGCTGCTTGCAGCACCGTCGCTGGCCGAAGATTTTAACGTGGCGGGAAGCTGGTCCGGCCTGCCGCTTCATAAAGAGTTCGAGGCGCCGTTCTGGTCCGAAACGCTGCCCGCGGCCTCTGGCGGGGACATCGCCGTTGCGCTGACCACGCACGATCAGATGGGCCTTGGCGTCGGCGACGTGTTCCGCCTGCTGGGCGAAGGCGTCTACGACGTCGCGATGACGGTGGCCGATTATGCCGTCGCCGACGCGCCAGAGCTTGAGGGGTGTGACGGGCCCTTGATCGCGACCGATGCCGCGACCGCGCGCAAAATGGTCGATGCCGCCCGACCGATGGTCGACGAGATCTATGCAAACCGCTTTAACTCCAAGGTTCTGGCCATCGCGCCCTACCCCCCGCAGGTCGTCTTCTGCAACGCCGAGGTGGCAACGCTGGACGATCTGAAAGGGCTGAAGATCCGCGCCGCTGGCCGGATGACAGCGAAGTTCCTCGAAGCCCTCGGCGCAGAGGGGATCAACGTCTCCTTCTCCGAAGTGCCGGGCGCCCTGCAAAAAGGCGTGGTCGATTGCGCCGTGACCGGCGCGGGCTCTGGCTACTCCGCCGGCTGGTGGGAGGTTTCGACGCATCTGATGCCGATCCCGCTTGGCGGTTGGGACTCTGTCGTCACCGCGATGAACCTTGACAAATGGAACAGCCTCGACGCCGGCACACAGACCCTGATCACAGACAGCATCAAGGCAGAGTTCGAGGGCCCCGCCTGGGACGTCGCCGCCGATGCGCTGACCAACGACATCGCCTGCCTGACGGGCAACGCAGCCTGCCCCTATGGCGACGCCCGCGCAATGACGCTGGTAGAGGCCTCGGCGGCGGATGTCGCGGCGGCCAAGGCGATCCTGGTGGGCGAGGTTCTGCCCGACTGGGCCAGCCGCGCCGGCGGCGATTGGGCCGCGCGGTGGAACGCAAGCGTCGGCGATGTCGTCGGCGTCACGATCGCGCAGTAAACGATGCAGGCCGCAGCCTTTCTGATCCTGCTGCGGCGCCTGAATAGGGGCGTCGCACTGATGGTCGGGCTTGGCCTGCTGGCAACTGCGGCCTTTATCCTGGCCGACATTCTGCTGCGGCAGGTCGGCCGGTCTTTTGGGGGAACCGACGAGATTTCGGGCTACGCGATGGCAATCGCAACCTCCTGGGGCATGGCCTACACATTGTTGGAGCTTGGCCATGTCCGCATCGACATCCTGCGAACGCGGCTTGTGCCGTTTGGCCGGGCGCTGCTCGATCTCTTCTCGCTGACGGTTCTGGCCTCGGTTGTCGCGCTGATCGCGTGGAAATGCTGGCCGGTGCTGGCGACCTCGCTGAAAAACGGATCGCGGGCCAACACACCGCTTGAGACCCCCTTGGCCTGGGTGCAGACGCCCTGGCTGCTGGGCTGGGCCTGGTTCGCGCTGGTGGCTTGGGCGACGCTGTTTGCGGCGGCAACGCTGGTCTGGCAGCGCCGGTTCGACCAGTCCGAAGCCGCCATCGGCGCCTTTGGCGAAACCGAGCCGCGCCCGTGATCGCCTATGTCGCCCTTGGCCTTCTCGGCCTTCTGTCCCTGTCGATCCCGGTTGGGATCGTGCTTTTTCTTCTGGCCTTTGGCATCGACCAGTTTTTCACACCCTTCCCGCTGCTGCGTGGGCTTGGCAACCTGGTGTGGTCTTCGTCGAACTCCGCCACGTTGATCGCAATCCCGTTTTTCGTGCTTTTGGGTGAAATTCTGGTCCGTTCCGGCCTGGCCGAGCGGACATATGCAGCGCTCGACACTTGGATCTCGTGGCTGCCGGGTGGGCTGATCCACGCCAATATCGCGACGGCCACGATGTTTTCGGCAACCTCGGGCTCCTCTGTTGCGACCTCGGCCACCGTCGCCACCGTCGCCATGCCGCAGGCAGAGCGGCTGGGCTACGACCCGCGGTTGTTTTCCGGGGCGATTGCGGCGGGCGGGACGTTGGGGATCATGATCCCGCCTTCGATCAACCTGATCGTCTATGGCTTCCTGACCCAAACCTCGATCCCGCAGCTTTTCCTTGCGGGGCTGGTTCCGGGCCTTCTGCTGGCTTTGGCGTTCATCCTGGTTACAGCGCTGATCTGCCTGGTTCGCCCCGGGCTCGGCGGCGCGCGGCGGACCTTTCCCCTGGCCCGGATGCTGCGGGCGCTGGTCGATCTGCTGCCGATCCTGCTGCTGTTCGGGATCATCGTCGGCACGATTTACAAAGGTTGGGCCACCCCTACCGAGGCTGCGGCCGTGGGCGTCGCGGGCGCGTTTCTGATCGCACTGGCAACCGGCGGCGTCAGCTTTGCGATGCTGCGCGACCGCCTGACCGGAACCGTCAAGATCACCTCCATGATCATGCTGGTGGTGATCGGCGCCTCATTTCTGAATTTCACGCTGTCGGCGGCGGGGCTTGGCGCGCAGCTCCGCGATTTTCTCGAAGGGATGGGGCTCGACCCGCTGGGCCTGATCCTGGTCGTCGTCTTGATCTACATCGTGCTCGGCTTTTTTATCGAGACGCTGTCGCTGATGGTCGTCACCATCCCGATCATCGTGCCCTTGGTGGTGGCCGAGGGCTTTGATCCGATCTGGTTCGTCATCTTGATGATCGTCCTGATCGAAATGGCGCTGATCACGCCGCCCGTCGGCCTGAACCTGTATGTCGTGCAAGGCGCGCGGCGCC
>CALCPC010000857.1 GCA_937900975.1 uncultured Paracoccaceae bacterium | reverse complement strand
CGTCTGCAATGCGGTCTACACAGTGCGCTTCGGCGGCCGCCTGCGCGGCCAAATTCACACATTCACCGGCTACCGCGCCGTGCATTCCGAACATATGGAGCCTGTGAAGGGCGGCATCCGCTATGCCCTGTCGGTCAACCAGGATGAGGTGGAGGCCCTCGCCGCCCTGATGACTTATAAATGCGCGCTGGTGGAGACGCCGTTTGGCGGCTCCAAAGGGGGGCTTTGCATCGATCCCCGTGCGTGGGAGCCCAATGAAATAGAGCAGATCACCCGGCGCTTTGCCTATGAGCTGATCAAGCGCGATCTCATCAACCCCGCGCAAAACGTGCCCGCCCCCGACATGGGAACGGGAGAGCGGGAGATGGCCTGGATGGCCGACCAATATCGTCGGATGAACACCACCGACATCAATGCCGCGGCCTGCGTGACGGGCAAACCGCCCCATGCAGGCGGTATCCAGGGCCGGGGGGAGGCCACGGGGCGCGGGGTGCAATACGCCTTGCAGGAGTTTTTTCGCCACCCCGAAGACGTGGCGAAGGCTGGTCTTGCTGGCACGCTGGACGGCAAGCGCGTGATCGTTCAAGGGCTTGGAAATGTCGGCTATCACGCCGCCAAGTTCCTGTCAGCGGAAGACGGGGCGCCGGTCACCGCGGTGATTGAGCGCGACGGCGCCGTCGTCAACGATGACGGCCTCGATATCGAAGCGTTGAAGGCGCATGTGGCCGAGCATCACGGCGTCGCCGGTTTTGCGGGCGGGCAGTACACACAGAACGGCGCCGCTGTTCTGGAAAAAGACTGCGATATTCTGATCCCCGCAGCCCTGGAGGGTGTGATCAACCTAGAAAACGCGGCGCGCATCAACACGAAGCTGATCATCGAAGCGGCCAATGGTCCGATTACGGCGGGTGCCGACGAGATCTTGCGCCAGGCCGGGATCGTCGTGATCCCCGACATGTATGCCAATGCCGGCGGCGTAACGGTCAGCTATTTTGAGTGGGTCAAGAACCTCAGCCACATCCGCTTTGGCCGGATGCAGCGCCGGCAGGAGGAAGCCCGCCACCTCATCTTGGTCGAAGAGTTGGAGCGGTTGTCCTCGGATGCCAATGTTCCGTGGAGCCTTTCGGACGGTTTTAAGCAAAAGTATCTGCGCGGCGCCGGGGAATTGGAGCTTGTCCGCTCTGGCCTGGATGACACGATGCGCAGCGCGTACCAGTCCATGCGGGAGGTTTGGCACGACCGCGAAGGCGTGACAGACTTGCGCGTCGCCGCGTATCTCGTGGCAATCCAGCGGATTGCGACAAGTTACCAGTCAAAGGGTCTCTAGCGGCCGTCGCACATGCGCCCGCGCTGCGGCAAGGCGTGGTTTCGGACGGGCCGAAGCATTCGGCAGCGCGCGCGCCCCTGGCAGATGCGAGCGGTTCTGGGCCGCGCGGTGTGGCGGCGGTTTGCGCCGTGACGGGAACCCCAAGGCCGGCGGACCGCCACTTGCGCCGAGTGGCCCAGTGCCTGCGTATTGCGTTTCGTGAGATGCAGGTTTTTCGTGAAGCGCTTCAAATGGCTTGAGACACGCGGCGTCGCCGGTCGGATCGACCATCTAGAGTTCAAAATGCGCGCGGCGTTTGGGGTTTTTCGCGCCTAGGTGTCGCGCGGTTTTCGGGCGCGCCCGGCGCGAACGCGCGGTCTCAGGCTTGTCCATCGCTGACCTTCTCCGCGTTTTCTGATACGGGTCGCATTTACTCGACCGAACGATGCTTTTAAAAATCCGGTTTTGGGAGGATCGCCGCAGGTGTCCTTGGCTCTAACCCAAGCAAAATGCGGGGGATTTGGCCCCCGAAACGGCGCATTCTGGGTCTGAAGACAGCGCTGCCCCGGGCGCTTTCAGCGTGACCGGTCTTGGCTTGTCCCCCCGCCCCCGCTCCAGGCGACCGGCGGATCCACACATCCGACAGCGGTTGGACCCGGTGCCGCGGTGCCCCCGGCCGCGCATGGTCGATTTTGGGATACCCGCGGAGAATTTCGGGACAACCGCACCCGGCCATTGGTTGAGCCCGCGCCCCTAGCTTGTTGCGGCACCCCGGTTGCGCTGCCAGATCGAGACGTTCAGCGCGAAGGCATAGGTCTGCCAAACGATCAGGGGTAGCAGCAGCGCGCCGGCCAGCGGATCGGCCTGCCAGAACAAAACGCATGTTCCCGCGACGGCAATCCACAGGGGCGCAATCACAAGAAGGGCGCTGTCAATGCGGCGCAATCCGAAAAAAACCGGGGTCCAAAGCGCGTTGAACACGATTTGCCAGGACCAAAGCGCCAAGGCGGGCCCGGCGTTCGGCGTCCGGGCGACGCGCCAGGCGGCATAGACCATGGCGATGTAAAGCAGCGTCCAGGCAAGCGGGAACAGCCAGTTCGGCGGTGTCCAGTTGGGTTTGGACAGCGCGTCGTACCAGCGCCCCGGCGGGAACATGGCCCCGGTTGCAGCTGCGCCCATGGCAGCGCCAGAAAAACCAATGGCAGTGATCCAGTCCATGCCCACGCCCCTAGCTTAGCCGCTGGCCCCGGTCGCGGGCTTCGAGCTGAATGAAAAGATCCGCCAGATTGGCGATCTTGGTGTCGACATCGAAGATCCCACGATTGCCGGGATTGGCTTGGGCCGCAGCGGACACCAGAAAAGCGGTCTCGGGCAGGGGCGGCGCCAGGCGGGTGGCAGAACGCGGCACCACCAGCGACAGACCGCTTGCCCCCAGCGCGGCGCCGGCCAGTCGGATCTTGGCCCCGCGGCCGGTATGGGCGCGGCGCGTCACGCTATCGTGGCCGTTTTTCGCAATCTCATGCCCGATCGCGGCATAGATCAGCCGTGCGGCGAAGATCGCCGGCCGGCAGCGCGGCGGTAAAAGCGCAATCCCGGTCTCGGCCCGGACATAAAGGCGGCGCGCCTCCCGCAGCAACCGATGCACGATCTGCTCCAAAGGGCGAGAGGGGCGGGGGTTGGCAAGGAACGCGTCCACGTCAACCCCTTCGTCCTGCATCCAAGTCAAGGGCAGATAGATCCGCCCTTCGGCCGCGTCCTCACCAACGTCGCGCGCAATATTGGTCAGCTGCATCGCGACGCCCAGATCGCAGGCCCGCGCCAGGGCATCGCGGTCGCGCACCCCCATTAGGACAGTCATCATAGCGCCAACCGTGGCCGCGACCCGGGCGGCATAGGCACGGACATCGCTGAGCGTGTCATAGCGCCGCTCCTCCGCGTCCCAGGCGAACCCTTCCAAAAGCGCCTCGGGCAAAGCGCGGGGCATGTCATGGGTCGCGATCATGGCGGCAAAGGCACGGTCGGCGGGGGTGGGAAGCGGATCGCCGGCATAGGCCCGGGCAAGCCGGGTGCGCAGGCGGATGACGGCGGCGGCCTTGTCGGCGCCGAGATCCACGGCGTCATCGGCAAGCCGGCAAAACGCATAGAGCGCGAGCGCGGGCGCCCGGACATGCGGGGGTAGGAGTTTTGAGGCCGCGTGAAAGCTTTTTGACCCGTGCTGGATGGCGATCCGGCACGCTTCAAGATCCTCTTCAGCCAGGGTCATTGCGCGGCCATCGCGGGCAGGGCCGCTGCGCGGCTATGACCCGGGGCGTCCGGCACCAACCGGTCAAGCACCTCCGCCGAACTGACAACGCCGGGAAGCCCCGCACCGGGGTGGGAGCCCGCGCCAACCAGGTACAGCCCCGCCACCTCCTCGGATCGATTGTGGGGGCGGAACCAGGCCGATTGCAGGATCCGCGGCTCCAAAGAGAACCCGGCGCCGTGGGGGGAGCGGTAGCGATCCCGGAAATCGTTTGGCGTCATGACATGGCTTTCGGTGACACGGTCGCGCAAACCGGGCAGGACCGTTCGCTCCAACATGGTTTGCATCCGCTCAAGGAAGGGTTCGGCCTGTCGCGTCCAGTCGACCGGATTGGCGTGGCCGAGATGGGGCACCGGCGCCAACGCGTACCAACTGTCTGCGCCCGGCGGCGCGGCGGCCGGGTCCGAGACTATGGGGCGGTGGAGATAGATCGACATATCCTCGGCCAACCGGCCTTTGAGGAAGATGTCTTCGACCAATCCGCGATAGCGGGGGCCGTTCAGGATGGTGTGATGGCCGACCTCTGGCCACATCTCGGCTGTGCCGGCGGTGCCGAAATACCACACGAAAAGGCCGCTCGACCAGCGCATCCGACCAAGCTTACGGTCGGTCCAGCGCGTCTTGGCAGATTTGCGCAAAAGGTGGCTGTAGGTGTGGCCGGCATCGGCGTTGCTGACGACAAGATCGGCCTTCACGGTGCTGCCATCGGCCAAAACGGCGCCGCTGGCCCGCCCCGCCTCCACCAGAATTTCCTCAACATCGACACCGAAATGGAGCGTGCCGCCAAGGTGGCGGACAAGCCCCGCCATCCCCTCCGCCAGCGCCGCGGCGCCGCCTTTGGCGTAATGCACGCCGTAGGTCGTTTCCAAATGGCTGACGAGGGAGTACATCGATGTGACTTTGAAGGGATCGCCGCCGATGAAAAGCGGGTGAAAGCTGAACGCCATGCGCAAACGCTCATCCCGGAAGCGCCGCGCGGCGAGGTCATAGGTGGACAGATCCGCCCGCAACCAGGCAAAAGCGGGCAGGACGCGCAGGGTGTCCCAAAGCGCGTGCATCGGACGCCGGCCCAAATCCTCGAACCCCACATGGTATCGTTTCTTGCTGTCGCTGAGAAACCCGTCATAGCCCGCCACATCGCCGGGGGAGAGGCGCGCGACCTCTGCCCGGACAGCCTCGGTATCGCCAGAGGCCGCAAAGGTCGAGCCGTCGTCGAAGCGGAATGTGTAGAACGGAACAGTCGGGACCAAGGTGACATAGTATTCGATCCGGCGGCAGGCCAGAGCCCAGAGCTCGCGGAAAACCTGCGGTACGGTCACGATGGTCGGGCCGAGATCGAATCTGTAACCGTTCTGATAGCGGCAGGTTGCCCGCCCGCCCGGCGCGTCGAGCCGGTCGAGCACAAGGGCGCGATAGCCCTTTGCGGACAGGCGGATGGCCGCGGCAAGCCCCCCGAAGCCTGCGCCGATAACAAGGGCTGTGGGGCGGGTGTCGCCGGGATCGCCGGCAAAGGCAGGGGGGGTGCGTGTCAACATGCGTGAAGCCTAGCAGTGTCCAGAAAAATTTACAATCAAGCCAATTCCCGCTTCTCATTTGCGTCATTGAATGCAAAAAACCAGGAAGATGAGCTTCGATTCACTATATCGCGACACGGATGACGACCTGTCATCTCAGATTGTCAGCTTAACCTTCTTCCGCTTTCACGGCTTTGGGACAAAGCTTTGGGCCTTTGGCCAAATGGCCCTGGCCCGCCGGCCCTTGGCCATGCTGCCCGATCATGGGTTCTTTAAGCTTATGGGGGGTGGCACGGGCGAGGGGTTCACGCCGATCCCCGACACCGGTCTGATCGCGGTTTTGACGACATGGCCGGATCTTCAGACCGCGCGCCAGCGTACCGAAACCGCGCCGGTGTTCCAGCGTCTCGCCCACCGCGCGACGGAGGTGTGGACCATCCATCTTAGTCCAGTGCACTCACGCGGGGCCTGGTCGCGCAAGATGCCGTTTCACGAAGCGCCCTCCAACGGTTCGGGCCCGATTGCGGCCTTGACGCGGGCCAGTATCCGGCCTGCAATTCTGTTTCAGTTCTGGCGGCGGGTGCCCGATATCAGCGCGGCCATCGGCTCTGATCCCAATGTTCTGTTCAAACAGGGTGTGGGTGAGGTGCCCTGGTTCCATCAGGTCACCTTCTCGGTCTGGCCCGATACGCGCAGTATGGCGGCCTTTGCCCGGGCTGGCGGCCCCCATGCCCAGGCGATCCGCGCCGTGCGGGAGGGCGACTGGTTTTCTGAGGAGCTTTATGCCCGCTTTGCCGTTGTTGCCACCGCCGGCAGTTGGGGCGGCGCAGATCCATTGGCGGCTTATGCCTTGACCCTGGCCGCAGAGTAGCCGTTAACCAACCCATGCGACCAAGTTTCCCGTTTGCGGCAATTGTGGGTCAGGACGAGATGAAGCGCGCCCTGATGTTGTCGGCCGTCGATCCAAGCATCGGCGGTGTCCTTGTCTTCGGCGACCGTGGCACCGGCAAATCCACCGCCGTGCGCGCGCTCGCCGCGCGGCTGCCTGAAATTAGCGTCGTCGCGGGATGTCCCTACAACAACGACCCCGCTGCCCCCAACCCCGATTGCCCGCACTGCCAGGATGCCCCCTTGGGCCGTAAGAAAAAGGTCGCAACGCCCGTGATCGCTCTGCCGCTTGGCGTGACCGAGGATCGCGTCGTCGGTGCGCTGGATTTGGAGCGGGCTTTGACGCGCGGGGAAAAGGCGTTTGAGCCCGGGCTGCTGGCGCGCGCGCACCGGGGCTATCTCTACATTGATGAGGTCAACCTTCTCGAAGACCACATTGTCGATCTTTTGCTCGACGTCGCTGCGTCCGGCCAAAATGTGGTGGAGCGGGAGGGGCTTTCGGTGCGCCATCCCGCGCAGTTTGTCATCGTCGGCTCGGGCAATCCAGAGGAAGGGGAGCTTCGGCCGCAACTGCTTGACCGGTTCGGTTTGTCGGTCGAAATCGGTTCTCCGCAGAACATCAAAGCGCGGATCGACGTGATCCGCCGCCGCGACGCCTATGAGCGTGACCCCGCGGGCTTCGTCAAATCCTATGCCCGGAAAACCGGCGCGCTGCGGCGAAAGATTTCGGCAGCGCAAGCGCTTGTCGCGGAGGTTGTCACGCCGGACGCCGTGCTTGAGAAGGCAGCCGAGCTTTGCATCGCACTCGGCGCCGACGGTCTGCGGGGGGAGCTGACGCTGATGCGCGCGGCCCGCGCGATGGCCGCGCTTGACGCCAAGACGGAGGTCGAGATCGCACATCTCGCCGCGATTGCGCCCTCGGCGCTGCGTCACAGACTGCGCCGCGACCCGCTGGATGAGGCCGGTTCTACAGCGCGGGTGCTGCGCACGGTCGATGCCGTGCTTGGCGCCGCCAAGACGGCGTGACCGTCCGAGACCACGCGCCATGATGCGCGCGACGCCGAAACCGCGCCCGCCCGATGCGCGGCCTCTCTGCGCAAGGCCCGCTGAGGGCGCTGCGCGAGACCGCAGCCGCCGCGCCCCTGGCGCCGATGAAGGTGCAGGTGAACAGGGGGACGGAGCAGGGCGTCGCCCCGCTATGGAACAAGCCAAGGGAAGCCGGCGGGGACCGCAGCGCGGGTTGAGGTTGAGGCCCCCACGGTCGCCGCACCGCGGAAAGCGGCTTTACCGCACGCGGCCGCGGACCCTCGGCGATGGCCAGGTCGGTCGGCCCGGCAAAGCGAAAGCCGGGCGTGGCCTCTCCCGCCCGGATCGGACGCCAGCGGCACGCCGAGCGCGCGGTTGCACCGGGCCGGGCCCGCCGCGCGCCGCCTGCAAATACTCTCAAAATTGCTCGGTTTCTCGGCCAGCCGCCCAACGCCCGGGCGGCCGCGACAGGGCGGTGACCCAAAGCGCGCAACATCGCGGCCCGTGCGGTTTCAGCCAATCGCTGCGCGGCCGATCCGCCTTCGGGTGGTGCCTCGCGCTGTCGCCCTCGTCTGCACCCCGGTGTCTCTGCCGCGTTGGCCGGCGCCGGCCGGCGACGTATCCCATGGCGCGGATCGGCTGCCCGCACCGGGTTTCGTTGGTCGCTGCTTGCCGTAGCAGCGCAGCGGCGCCCGTGCGTCCCAGCGGCGCGGATGCCGCCCGCCCGTGCGGCGGATTTAAGCGTGCGGGGATCGGCGGGGCGCGGGCGCTAAGAAGACCGCGCCGCGCCGCGCAGAAACCCCGGCTTCAAGGCCGGGGTGCAGCCAAGGGGGCCGTCGCCGGTCCCTGCCAAGCCAGGCCAGCCCACCGGGGCGGCATTCGACTGCCCTGCGCACAACCCGGCCGCCAGCGGCGGTCATTTGCCCCCGACCGCGGCGAGGTTGGCGCTTTGCCCCAGTTTTGCCAAAGCGCCGCCGCCGGACGGCAAAGTCCGCGATTGCCCCGACCGGCGCCGATGTATCGACGCGCATTGGGCGGTCAACGGCGCCCGCGCCAAGCTTTAGGGGCCGCCACAGCGCCCTGCACCGGCGCAGAAACCGCTCCCATCGCTGCCCGCCCCCCAGCTTGGGGATCGCCCTGCAAAGGCCCGCCCGAGAAAGCCGGCGCAGGCGGCCGGGTCGGGCAATACCGACTGCGGTCCCTGCGGTTTTCCACGGGGAAGGCGGCTGCCGGCCAGCCGGGTCCGCCCGGCGCCCGTTCGCGTCTGGGCGGGGGCGGAGGCGCCACCGGTTTCGTCCGCGGCGTCCCCAACAGTGCGGCCCTGTGACGGGGCCGGATCCGATCTCGGACGCCCTTCTTGCGGCACAGATCCTCGGCGTTGGGTCGCGGCTGGGCGGTTTGGCGCTGCGCGCGCGGGCCGGTCCCCTGCGGTCCGCGTATCTGACCTATCTTCGCGATATCGCCGCGGCGCCGATCCGGCGTTTGCCGCCGGGGATCGACGATGCCCGGCTTCTTGGCGGTCTCGATCTGGCCGAAGCCTTGTCGACCGGGCGGCCCGTGCACGCGCGCGGGCTGTTGGACGAGGTCGGGGCCGGAACGCTGATCCTGCCGATGGCGGAACGGGCGGCGTCGGGCTTGGCCGCGCGGATTGGCGCGGCGCTCGATGCCGGTGCTGGGTTCTCCGTCGTCGCGCTCGACGAGGGGGTCGAGGCAGAGGAGCATTGCCCCGCCGCCTTGACCGACAGGCTGGCGCTGCATCTGACGTTGGAGGGGCTGCGGGCACGCCCGCTGCCCGACGCGCCGGCGCCGGAGGTCCTTGGCCACGCGCGGCGGCTGCTGGCGGCCATGCCCCCGACACCGCCAGAGGCGTTCGTAGAGGCGGCCGCCGCGCTTGGCATCGCATCGATGCGCGCGCCGCTTCTGGCGCTGGAGGTTGCGCGCGGCGCGGCGGCGATTGCCGGGCGGGACAACGTCGCGGCCGAGGATGCAGCGCTTGCCGCCCGCCTGGTCCTGGCCCCCCGCGCGACAAGCCTGCCGCCGGCGGATGAGACACAACCGGCGCCGGAGCCACCGGCCCCCAGCGCGCCCGATGATGCCGAGAAAACCCAAGACCCGACGCCATCGGACGGTATCCCGGCGGAGGTTCTGTTGGAGGCTGCCCGGGCAAGTCTGCCGCCGGATGTTCTGGCAAAGCTGCGCGCAGGGGCGGCGGCCGCGCGGGGGAGCCCGGGCAGCCGCGGCGGGGGCGCGGGGCCGGGCGGCCACCGCCGGGGA
Source organism: uncultured Paracoccaceae bacterium (assembly GCA_937900975.1). Lineage (GTDB taxonomy): Bacteria > Pseudomonadota > Alphaproteobacteria > Rhodobacterales > Rhodobacteraceae > Algicella. Next base: position 9,933 of record CALCPC010000857.1, on the reverse strand, counting down.
CGGCCGCAGGGGAGGCCGCCCGGGGACCCGCGCGGTCCGCACCGGTTGGATCTGGTCGCCACGTTGCGCACAGCCGCCCCCTGGCAACCCTTGCGGCGAAAGCTGTTTGCCGATCCGCCCGCACACATTCTGATCTCCAAAAGCGATATCCGCGTGCGCCGCCACCGCCAGCGGCGAGAGCGGTTGGCGCTGTTTCTGGTCGATGCCTCGGGGTCGACCGCCATGGGGCGGTTGGCGGAGGCCAAGGGCGCGATTGAGCTTTTGCTGGCCGAAGCTTATGTGCGGCGCGATCATGTCGCCTTGATTGCGATGCGGGGCGCGGCGGCGGAAACGCTGCTGCCGCCGACGCGCAGCCTTGTGCAGACCAAGCGGCGGCTTGCGGCGCTGCCGGGCGGGGGCGGCACGCCCCTGGCCTCGGGGCTTGAGGCGGCGCTAACGCTTGCGCTGGGGGCGCGGCGGCGGGGGCGTGACCCCGTGCTTGTCGTGCTGACCGACGGAAAGGCGAACATCGCGCGCGATGGGCGGCCGGGGCGCGCCGCCGCCCGCGCCGACGCCGAGGAGATGGCGCGCGTCCTGCGCGGGGCGGCGTTGCCGACGCTTTTGATCGACACAAGCCCCCGCCCGCAACGCCCCGCCGCAGAGCTTGCCGCCGCGCTTGACGCCACGTATTTGCCGCTGCCGCGCGCGGATGCGCGGGGTATCGGCCAGAGTGTCGGCGCCCTGATGGCCGCACCGTGACGCCGCCATGACGCCGCCGTGAGGGCACCGTGATCGGGCCAGCTCTGCGACGGGAGATGTGCCGCGGTGCGCCGTAGCCCTCAATCCAGGAAAGGCGCTCTGCCCTTGCGTGGGTCATCGCGCCCGGCTCCATCGCGCTTTGGCGTCTTGTCGATGCGCACGCGACGGGTCTCCGGCCTCATGCGGGGGCGGGGAGGGGCGCTGGCCCCCGTCGCGCGCCGCAGCCTGCGGCTTTTGTCGCCATGGACTTGGGCGCCGGCCCGGCCATGTGTCTTTCTATCGCCAATCGCGGTGGGCGCGGCCGCTCGCCCGCGAAAAAGACGGTTGCGCGGCACGGTGCCGGTTCGCCTCCGATCGGTCGCGGTGCCGTTCGAGGCCGTTCGCGCCGCTGGACCACGGGTTTTGTCCCAGACCGATTGCTGGGGCAAACCGCATGGGCCGGGCCTGTCCAGAGTTGGGAATTGTGCGAGGATGCGCCGCATGCCGAAACAGATCAAAACCGCCAAATCGCCCGGTCAACGCCCTTTGGCGTGCGGCGCCGGCCCTGGTGGCCGGGGGCTGCCCGGGGTTTGGGCCATGGCAAAGATCCGGGGGCCTCGGATGGTCGGAACCGCCCTTGGTCGAGGATGCAGGCGGCGCGCCCGCCGCACCGCGCGGCTGCGCGCCCTCCGGTCGCACTGCTCGGCCCGATGCGCCGTCCGCGAAGCGCTTGGAGAACGACCATGATCGATTGGCAACGCGCCCGCACCATTTGGCCCCATGCTGCGGCCAGCCGGTTCATCGAAACCCGGGCCCAGCGTTGGCATGTTCAGATCGCCGGCGCGGGGCCCGCCGTGCTTTTGCTCCATGGGGCGGGGGGCGCCAATCACTCCTGGCGGGGGCTTTTTGAGACGCTAAGCACCGCGGCGCAGGTCATCAGCCCAGATCTTCCGGGCCATGGGCTGACGCGGGCTTATGCGCCGGCGCGCAGCAGCCTGCCGACGATGGCCGAAGACATCGCAGCACTTCTCGACCAGCTTGGCGCGCGGCCAGCGCTGATCGTCGGTCACTCGGCGGGGGCGGCGCTTGCGCTTCGCCTTGTGCTCGACCACCCTGTACCGGCCTCGGTGCTGGCGCTTAACCCAGCGCTGCGCCCGTTTGACGGGCCGGCGGCGTTGATGATGCCGGCGCTGGCCAGGCTGACCGCGCTGAACCCGTTTGCGCCCTACGCGCTTGCGCAGGCGGCGGGCTCTGACCGGGTGGTGGCGCGTCTGTTGGAAGCGACCGGCAGTGCCGCGGATGCCGAGATGGCCGCGCTTTACCGTCTTTGTTTCAGCGACCCCGACCACATCGCCGGGACGCTGCGCATGATGGCCCGGTGGGAGCTTTCGGGCCTTGGCCGCGACCTCAACCGCTTGACCACGCCGCTGACCGTGGCGCTTGGCGCGAACGACCGGGCGGTGGCGCCGGCGACAACCCGTCGCGTGCTGGCCGATCTTCCAGGCGCCAGCCTTGTTTCCATCGCAAAGCTCGGGCATCTGATGCACGAAGAAGCGCCCGCGCGGTTTGCCGCCCTCGCGCTGGAGTGTTTGGAGGCGGCACATGTCTGAGCATAGGGCTGAGGTCTTTTGGCGTCTCGATGGCGATTTCGCCGCGAACGCCTACAGCCGCGCGCATGAAATCCGGCTGGACGGCGGCATCACCATCGCCGCCTCCGCGTCGCCCGCGGTGGTGCCGGCGCCGCACTCGGTCGCGGCGGCCCTCGACCCCGAGGAGGCGTTTGTCGCAGCGCTTTCCGCTTGTCACATGCTTTGGTTTTTGGATCATGCGCGGCGCGCGGGCCATGTCGTAGCGTCCTACCGGGACCGTGCGCAGGGTCGGATGGTGCGCACCCCCGAAGGCACGTTTTGGATCGCGGAGGTCACATTGGCGCCGGAGCTGCGCTGGACCGGCACAGTCCCCGCGCCGACGGAGGTTGAGATGCTGCACCACGCGGCCCATGCGGATTGCTTTATCGCAAATTCCGTCCGCACCAAAATCACCATCAAACCCGGCTGAAAAGCGGCATGCCGGCGTTCGGGGCAATCGTCGGCAAAAGGGTCGGGATCTTCTTTTTCAGGCCGAAATAGCCCGATTTGCAATGCGGATAGACCGCCCGGTCCCAGTCGCGCTGGATCTCTGCCACGGTGATCCCAGCGCGGTCGAATTCCCCTTCTGCGGCATCGAACCAATCGCGAACCCATCCGGTGTGCAAAAACCCCGTTACAATCTGAGTGGTTCCGGCGGCACGGGCTGCGGCCACCAAATCTGCGGGCGTCGGATGGTCGAGCGTTTGGACAGCGCCGCCAAGCTGCGCCGCGCCATCGGCGAGCGCGCCGGCGTCGAAGGCATGGACAGCCGGGCTGACCGGACGCGCGCTTCGGCACCCGGTCAGTTGCAGCGTGGCGACGCCGGCCACGGGCATGTCCCCGCTGGACACCAACCCACAGTCTTCTGTTGTTACCAGATAGAGAGAGGGCACGGGCGTGCCCCGACGGGGCTGGCGCAGCGGCGTCACATCGGGGTTCGGCGGTTCCTCAACCGGCGGGGCCACGCTGGCGAGGCCCGGCGTTTCGGGATAGCGCCCGGCCGTGTAGCGCGCGATATTGCTGGACCGGGCCAGATAGGTCTTGCCGCGCGTGTGAACGCCCGACACCCACCGCCAGGAAAGGGTGTTGGATGCCGCGTCGCCGTCCAGCAGATGGCGCAGAAAGAAGTCGGCGCCATGCCGCCACGGCAAGCCCAGCGTAAAGACCCAGATCGAGGCGAACCACATCCGCGCATGATTATGGAGATAACCCGTTTCCACCAATTCCCGTGCCCAGGCATCGAAACAGGCGATGCCGGTGTTGCCCGTTTCGGCCGCCTCCAGACCGGCGGGCGCCGGGTGGTTTGGTTTGGCGTCGGCCCAAATACCGGGGCGATGCTCAAGCCAACCCTTAAAGTAGCCGCGCCAGAAAACCTCTTCGATGAACTTGGTGGACGCCGATGGGCTGTGCGCGCTCAGTGCCGCGGCGACCGCTTCGGCCTCCAAAACCTGGCGGCGGCAGATCCACGGCGACAGGGCGCTGACGCCCGGTCGGTTTTCGGGGCCGGGGTCATAGTTGCGCTCTGCCGCATAGGCGCGGCCCATGCGCGGGGTGAACTGCGCCAGGCGATCCAGCCCTGCGGCGCGTGTTGGAAGAGGGTGCATAGCGTCTCCTTTGCGGGGCGAGCTAGGCCGGCGCGGCGCGGCGTCGAGACGCGCTGGACGCGGCGCTTTGTCGACCCACCTTGCCGGCCATGACCCAAGATCCCCTTGCCGCAAGCGAAGTCTTCTACGACGGCGCATGCCCCGTTTGCCGCCGCGAAATCGCCGTGTATCGCGGCCTACCCGCGCTGTCGGACGTGCGCTGGACAGATGTCAGCGATCCCGAAACGCGCCTGACCGGGCTTGACCGGGAAACGGCCCTGCGCCGCATCCACATCCGCCGCCGCGATGGCCGGCTGGCAAGCGGCGCGGAGGCGTTTACCGCGATCTGGCGCAATCACCCGCGTTTGCGCCCGCTTGCGCGGCTTCTCGATGTGCCGCCGCTGTCCACGATGGCAGAGCTTGGCTACCGCGCCTTCTTGCGCGTCCGCCGCCTGTGGCGCCGCCCCGCGTAACCGCTGGCCGCAGCGAAAGACGCCCGCTATCTGCACCCCATCGACGCGGGACAGATCTGGGGCGCGCGTCTTAACTCCGATGCCGCGCGGCCACGCTGTTTCGGCCGAGACACACCCGCGCTGTCGCGGGAGCGGCTAAAATCAATACAGCCTTCGGCACAGTTTTTAACGGCCTCCTTCTCGATTTGGTAACCACGTCTGGCGTAGGCCTGCCCCGAACCCGCTGGCAGGAGACGTGATGCATCGCCCCTTCCGTTTGCTCTTTTTGTGTCTATTCGCGGGCTTGGGCCACGCGCGCGCGCCGGACCCTTTGCGCATTTCCGCCTTGTGTGAGGCGGCGGGGGCCTATGCCGCCCGGGCCCATGGCGTGCCCGAAACCGTGATGCGTGCCATCGCGCTGACCGAAACCGGGCGCGTTATGGACGGACAGAACCGGCCCTGGCCCTGGACCGTGAACATGGAGGGCACCGGCAAGTGGTTCGCCACCCGGGATGAGGCTTTGGCCTATGTCAAAGCCCATCACGCCAAGGGCGCGCGCAGCTTCGATGTTGGGTGTTTTCAGATCAATTTCCGCTGGCATGGCAGTGCCTTCGCCTCGATCGAACAGATGTTCGACCCGCGTGAGAATGCGCTTTATGCCAGCCGATTTCTGCGCAGCCTGTTTGCCGAAAGCCAGTCCTGGATCACCTCTGCCGGGGCGTATCACTCACGCACACCGAAGTTCGCAACGCGCTATTCCAAGCGGTTTGAGCGGATTTTGGCGGGCCTGACCGGGGGCGCGGCACCGCCCCCCGCGGTTGGGGAATATGCCCATAACATGACCGATGCCGAGGGGATGTCGGATATGCTCGACAGCGTGCGCGACCGGCCCGCGCGCCGTGTCAGGCGCCCCGCGAAGCCAGGTCCGCTTTTGGCCGATGTGCCGCCCGGTTGGGTCGCGCCGCCCCCCTCGGCGACCGGGTCGCTTGCCGCCATCGATCACCTGCCGTCGGGGCCGGGCCTGTTGACGCCTGCGCGCGGCGGCCTTTACGGGGGGACGTCGCCGTGAACCCGACGCTGTCGCTCAATCAGATCTTTCACCCCACAATCCTGCTGGCGCTCGCCCTTATGGCGATCATCGTGATGATGGTTTTGCCCATGCCGGCTTGGATCCTGGACCTCGGGCTTGCGGCCTCCTTCGGCCTTGCGATCCTGATCTTCACCATCACCCTTTTCATTGAGCGGCCACTCGATTTCTCGGCCTTCCCGACGATCCTGCTGGCCAGCCGGATGCTGCGCCTGGCGCTGAACGTGTCCTCGACCAAGCTGATCATTTCCGAAGGGCATTCCGGAACAGCGGCGGCGGGCGATGTGATCGAGGGGTTTGCCATGTTCATCATGGGGGGGTCGATCCTGCTCGGCCTGGTGGTGTTTGCCGTCCTGATGATCGTCAATTTCATCGTCATCACCCGCGGCGCCGGGCGGATGGCGGAGGTTGGCGCGCGCTTTGCGCTCGATGCGATGCCGGGCAAGCAATTGGCCATCGACAGCGACCTTTCGGCCGGCGCGATCAGCCATGCCGACGCCCGCGCCCGCCGCCAGTTGGAGCAGGAGGAAACGACGTTCTTCGGCTCTCTCGACGGGGCCTCGAAATTTGTCAAAGGCGATGCCGTTGCGGGGCTTCTGATCACGCTTCTCAACCTTGTGATGGGGCTGGTGAGCGGCATTTTTGTCCATGAGATGCCGGTTGGGCAGGCGTTTGAGACCTACTCGATCCTGACAGTGGGCGATGGGCTGGTCACGCAGGTGCCCGCGGTCATCATCTCGATTGCCGCAGCGCTGTTGCTGTCCAAAGGGGGCGCGCTGGGGTCTGCGGACCGGGCGCTAACCGGCCAGCTTGGCGGCTATCCCGTGGCGCTTGGCACGGTCGCGGCGCTGCTTGCCCTTTTTGCCTTTATCCCCGGACTGCCGCTGCTGCCGTTCATGGCCGCGGCGTTTGTGCTGGCGCTGTCCGCCTTTTTGGCCGCGCGCGGCAAGGCTGCCGCTGCAGCCACGGCGGCGGCCGAGGTCGCCAAACCCAAGGAGACTCCGCAAAAGAAGCTTGGCGACATGCTGGATGTCGATGAGATCCATTTGGAGTTTGCGGCCAACCTTGTGGCGATGGTGATGGACCCGACCAACGGGCTCGACGGACGGATCGCCAATATGCGCAACCATATTGCCCAGGAATACGGGCTGGTGCTGCCCGAGATCCGGCTGACCGACAACGCCGCCTTCGCCCCCGGCACCTACACCATCCGCATCCAGGGGGTGGAGGCCGCGCGCTCAGAAGTAGAGCTTGACCAGATGCTGATGCTGCTGTCGGACCCCGCGCCGCCAGAGCCGGCGGGCCGCACCGTGGCCGAACCCGTCTACGGCGCACCCGCGCGCTGGATCTCCCCCGATCAGCAGGAGCGTGCAGCGCTCGAAGGCTTGTCGGTCGTCTCCCCGACCGAAGTGATCGCGACCCATGTGCTGGAGGTCATCAAGCAGAATTTCTCCCGGCTTTTCACGCGCCGCGCGCTGCGCCGGCTGCTTGATGAGTTCGTCAAACCCTCGGACGCCGCGCGGGGGGAGGCGAACCGGCGCATCATGGATGAGTTCATCCCCGACAAAGTGCCCGTCGACCAATTGCAATCGGTGCTGCGCCTGTTGCTGGAAGAACGGGTCTCGATCCGCAATCTGCCCGTGATCCTGGAAGCCATCGGGGAGGCGAACGGCGCCACGCAAGTGCCCGAAGCGCTGGCCGAGCACGTCCGCCACCGCATCGCCTACCAGATCACCGCCGAATTGAAAGAGGCCGACGGAACCTTCCCGCTGATCCAGCTTGCCCCCGCGTGGGAGGAGACGTTCCACGAGCATCAGATCGAAACCGAGGGTGGCGTGCTCGACGTCGCGCTGCCCCCGTCGGAGTTCAACCGCCTCGCGGGATCGGTCGCCGATAAAGTGGCGGCGGCGGCGCAGAACGGGCGCTATCCCGCGATTGTGACAACGACACGGCGGCGGCGGTTCTTGCAGACCGTGTTGCGCGCGAAGGGGATCCGCAACCCCGTCGTTTCCTTCGATGAAATCTCGCACCAGTCGCGTCCCGCCATTCTCGGCACCGCCTGATGTGGGACTTGGTCGCCAGCCTTGTCGATTTTACCGAAGCGACGCTGATGGCGGCGGTGCTGACCTTTGCACGCACCGCCGCGATCATCGGCCTTGCGCCCGCTTTCGGAGAGCAATTGATCCCGATGCGCGTCCGCCTTGGCGCGGCGCTCGCCTTTACGGCGTTGGTGTTTCCCATGGTCGATCCCACGCCGCTTGGCGGACCGTGGCCGGTTCAACGCTTTGCCGGCGCGCTTTTGGCCGAGGTTGCCATCGGGCTTGTGATCGGGCTTGGCTTTCGCCTTTTGGTCATGGCGTTGCAATTGGCCGGCGCGATCGCGGCGCAAACGACAGCGCTGGCCCAGATCGCCGCGGGATCCGTGGCGCCGGACCCGATGCCTGCCATCGGCAACGTCCTTGTGCTTGGCGGGCTGGCCATTGCCATGTCGCTCGACCTGCATCTTAAGCTGATCCACGGCATTGTGCTAAGTTACGAGGTCGTGGGCTTCGGCGCGACCCTGCCGGCCAGCGATACGGCGCGCTGGGGCCTTTCGCGGGCGGTCGAGGCCTTTGCGCTTGCCTTCTCGCTCGCCGCCCCGTTCGTGTTGGCGGCATTTCTCTACAATGTGGCGCTGGGCGCGATCAACCGCGCGATGCCGCAACTGATGGTGGCCTTCGTGGGCGCGCCGGCGATCACGGGGGCCACGCTCCTTCTTTTGATGTTGGCGGGGCCGCTGATCCTTGTCGAATGGCTCGGCACGCTTGATCGCGCGCTGTCCGCGCCGCTTTCCCTATTGCGATGAGCGAGGGCGGCGCCGGTGGCGGCGAGAAAACCCAAGAGCCAACGCCAAAGCGGCTGGAGGATGCGCGCAAAAAGGGGGATGTCGCAAAATCGGCAGAGGTTGTGGTTGCGGCCTCCTATCTCGCGCTTTTTGCGGTTCTTTTTGTCACAGGCGGGGATGTCGCGCGCAGCGTCGGCGAAACGCTGTCGCTGTTTCTCGACCAGTCCGAGCGCTTGACCGGGCAGATCCTCGGCCCCGGCGGCGGCGGGCTTTCCGCCGCGATCCTTGCCACGACCGCCTGGTATCTTGCGCCCGTTTTTGTTGTCCCGCTCGCCGCGACGCTTGCCGCCTATGCCGCGCAGCGCGCGATTGTCTTCAGCCTCGACAAGCTGAAGCCCAAAGGCGCGCGCATCGATCCGATCAGTGTTGCAAAACAGAAATTCGGGCCGACCGGGTTGGTCGAGTTCGCGAAAAGCGCCTTCAAACTGATTGCGATCTCGATCATCGCGGGCGCGCTGGAGATGAACCAGCTATAAGAGATCATCGGCGCTGAACGCGCCTCACCAAGAACGGACGTAGAGCACCATGGAGGCGTAAACAAGCGGATGATGACGGGGATTTTGATCGTCACGATGCTGATCGCGTTCATCGATTTCGCGTGGCAGCGCCACGATCATCTTCGCCGGTTGCGCATGTCGTATCAGGAGATCCGCGACGAGGCGAAAGAGACGGAGGGCGACCCTCAACTCAAGGCCCGCCGCCGGCAGCGCGCGGTGGAGGTGTCCAAACGACAGATGATGGCCGATGTGCCGAAAGCCGACGTCGAGATCGTCAACCCGGTCCACGTTGCCGTCGCGCTGAAATGGTCGCGCAAAAAGGGGACGGCGCCGGTGTGCGTGGCCAAAGGGGTGGACGAGATCGCGCTGAAAATCCGTGAGATCGCGGGCGAAAACGGTGTGCCGCTGCACCGTGACGTCGCCTGCGCGCGCGCGCTTTACGAGATTGTGGAGATCGGCGATGAAATTCCGCCAGAGCATTATCGCGCGGTCGCCGCGGCCATCCGATTTGCCGAAGCGATGCGGCGCAAGGCCCGTGCCCAGGGGCGCAGCCTTGCGGGATACCACCTGTGAAGCCTGACGCGTTGGCATCGCTTGTCGCGCTCGCGGTCTTGCGCAAAGCCCGCGACGAGGCTGCGGTGGCGCGGGCTTTGGCCGACAAGGGAAAGGTGGCGGCGGCGCGCAAAACGCTGGGCGATCAGATGCGCCGCGAGGCCCCGCGCATGGGCCCCCGCCCGGCGGCCGAGTTGCTGGCCTATGCCCGCTTTGCCGATTGGGGCGGGGGTCGGCGGAAGAGCTTTGACAGCCGGGATGGAGATCTCGACCGCGCAGCGGAGGCAGCGCGGGACGTTTTGCGGCAAAGTTTCGGGCAAGCCGAGGTTTTGCAGCGCTTATACGACCAAAGCCTCCACCGCGCCCGCGACCTCCGCCGTCAGCGCGCGGAGCGCAACGGTCAACCCCCAGAGGACTAGCGCATTTTCCGTTCAAAGCAGGTCAGTCATCATCAGAAAACGCGTTCAAGATCAGCATTCTGCTGATCTTGAGACAGCGATTTCTGATCCAATGTGAACGGAAATTGCTCTAGC
>CALCPC010000856.1 GCA_937900975.1 uncultured Paracoccaceae bacterium | reverse complement strand
CGAAACTCGCGCGAATGGTTCGAGACGGTGGAGCGCTACGTTAAGCTCGACCCGGTCCAACTCAACTACGCGATGCTGACCCGCAGCCAGCGGATTAGCCATGAAAACCTGCGCGCGCGGGACAAAACCTGGCTGGAAAGCGCTGAGCGGTGGTTCATGGACCAGGCTGGCGCGTCGGACAATGCGCCGCTGCGCACGCCGATGTTCGCGCCCTTCGGCCTTCGCGAGATGGCGCTGAAAAACCGGATCGTCGTCTCCCCCATGGCGCAGTACAAAGCGGTGGATGGAAGCCCGACGGATTGGCACCTCACCCATTATGGTGAGCGTGCAAAGGGCGGCGCGGGGTTGGTCTATACCGAGATGACCTGCGTCAGCGCCGAGGGGCGGATCACCCCGGCCTGTCCCGGCCTTTATGCGCCCGAGCATGAGGCCGCCTGGGCGCGCATCACCGATTTCGTTCACACCCACACGGATGCCAAGATCTGTTGCCAGATCGGGCATTCGGGGCGCAAAGGCTCTACCCAACTGGGGTGGCAGCGGATGGACGCGCCCCTTGAGGCCGGCAACTGGGATGTGGTCAGCGCCTCGCCCATCCCTTGGGCGGAGGAAAACGCCACCCCGCGGGAGATCACGCGGGCCGAAATGGACCAGATCCGCGACCAGTTTGCGGCATCGGCGGCGATGGCCGCACGCGCTGGCTTTGACATGATCGAAGTGCATGCCGCCCATGGCTATCTGTTGTCGTCGTTTTTGTCCCCGGTCTCGAACCGGCGTCAGGACGGTTTTGGCGGCAGTCTTGAAAACCGTCTCCGTTGGCCGTTGGAGGTTTTTGCCGCGATGCGCGCCGCATGGCCGGCGGAAAGGCCGATGGCCGTGCGCATTTCGGCAACCGATTGGGTTGGCGCGGCGGGGGTGACGCCCGAGGACGCCGTTTTGATCGCTGGGGCCTTCCGTGCGGCGGGCGCCGACCTGATCGACGTCTCGGCCGGGCAGACGACCGTGGAGGCCAAACCGGTCTATGGCCGCATGTTCCAGACACCTTTTAGCGACCGGATCCGGAACGAGGCGGGCATCGCGACCATGGCGGTTGGCAATATCTACGAGGCCGATCACGCCAATTCCATCCTGATGGCCGGCCGCGCCGATCTGGTGGCCGTGGGCCGGCCCCATTTGGCCGATCCCTACTGGACGCTGCGCGAAGCCGCCCGGATCGGCGACCGCGCCGCGCCCGATTGGCCGCTGCCCTATCTTGCCGGCCGCGATCAAACCTGGCGGCTGGCCGACCGCGCGACAGAGACATTCCGCGCATGAGGCAGGTTCTGGTCTCCGGAGGCGGTACCGGCATCGGCAAAGCCATCGCCCATGCTTTCGCCGATGCCGGTGACGCCGTTACAATCGCGGGCCGTCGCCAAGAGCCGCTGGAAAAGGCCGCCGAAGGGCGCGCGATTGCCTGGCGCACCGCCGACGTGACCGTTGAGACGGAGGTTGAGGCCCTTTTTGCCAACGCGATCGACGTAGTCGTCGCCAATGCAGGTGGCGGCGATACGGGCAAACTGGCCAACACCACGCTTGAAGACAGGAACGCCACGCTGGCCGTCAACCTGACCGGCACGTTTCTTACGTTTCGCGCAGCATTGCCAGGGATGACAGCCGGCGGGCGTCTGATCGCGATTGCGTCGACCGCCGCGCTAGAGGGCAATGCCTCGGTCCCAGCCTATACAGCGGCAAAGCACGGTGTGCTGGGGCTTGTCCGCTCTGTCGCGTTGGAGGTCGCGAAATCCGGCGTCACCTGCAACGCCATTTGCCCGGGGTTTACCGATACGGCCCTTGCCGAAACGGCGATTACCGGCGTGATGGCGCGGTTTGAGGCCGACCGGGCGGCCGCGACAAAGATCGTTGCCAGCGCCAACCCCCAGGCGCGCCTGATCGACACGGATGAGGTCGCCGCGGCGGCGCTGTTTCTCGCCTCCGCCGGCGCGCGCTCGGTCAACGGCCACGCGCTCTCGCTCTCTGGTGGCGCGATATGAAGCCCTGTCCAACCGAAAGGCCAGAGCCGCAGTCTAAGGAGCGTCTGAGGCTGTGGCTGAAGCTGCTGACACTGACAACCGCGATCGAGACGGACCTGCGGCGTAAGTTGCGCGAAGAACACGACACGACCCTGCCGCGCTTTGATGTCATGGCGGCGCTGGCGCGGCACCCCGAGGGGCTGAAGATGAGTGCGCTGTCAGGCTATCTGAAGGTGTCAAACGGCAACGTGACCGGCATCGTGGATCGCCTGACGGCAGAGGGGCTGGCGCTGCGCGTGGCTGTCCCGGGCGACCGCCGCGCCCAAATCGCGCGGCTGACGGGGCAGGGACAGGCGGCCTTTGCCGCCCTCGCCGCAGAGCATGAGGCCTGGATCGACAGACGGCTTGGCGCGCTTTCGCCTGCGGATGTTCAGGCGTTGGGTGCGCTTCTCGACCGGGCGCGCGCTGGGGGAGGGTCGGATGAACCTGATTGAACCGAAACACTTTCGCTGCAGGATCGACGCGGGCGTCGCGCGCATCGCACATGACCGGCCGGATCGGAAAAACCCCTTCACCTTCGAAAGCTATGCCGAGATGCGGGACTGGTTCCGCGCCCTTCGCGACGCCGACGACATCCATGCGGTCGTGATCTTGCCCAATGGCGGCAATTTCAGTTCTGGCGGCGATGTGCATGACATTATCGGGCCGCTCACGGGCATGTCGATGAAGGCGCTTCTGGCCTTCACCCGCATGACCGGCGATCTGGTCAAGGCGATGATCCAGTGCGGCAAACCGATTATCGCGGCCGTCGACGGCATTTGCGCCGGCGCCGGTGCGATCATGGCCATGGCTTCGGATCTGCGCCTGGCCACGCCGGAGGCTAAGACCGCGTTTCTGTTCAACCGCGTCGGCCTTGCCGGCTGCGATATGGGCGCCTGTGCCATACTGCCCCGCATCATCGGCCAGGGCCGCGCGGCCGAGCTGTTGTACACGGGGCGCGCGATGCGGGCAGACGAGGGCGCGGCCTGGGGCTTTTACAATTCGGTGGTCGCGGCCGATACCCTAGAGGCAGAGGCGCTGTCGCTGGCCCAACGCATCGCGGCGGGGCCGACATTCGCCAACGCGATGACCAAGACCATGCTGGCGCAGGAATGGAACATGAGCCTCGACCAAGCCATCGAGGCCGAGGCGCAGGCGCAGGCCATCTGCATGCAAGGCAACGATTTCCGCCGCGCCTATCAGGCCTTCGTTGCGAAGGAAAAACCGGTGTTCCGGGGCGACTGATGGCTGATAAAAGTTTCCTTCATTGGCCCTTTTTCGACGCAGACCATCGCGCCTGGGCCGCAGAGGTGGAGGCTGTGGCCGCGGGCCTGAGCGTGGACCATGGCGACCCCGATGCCGCGTGCCGCGATCTTGTCGCGCGGCTGGGCGCTGCGGGGCTTCTGGCCCCGACGGCCAGCGACCGGGGGCATTTCGATCTGCGCAAGCTTTGCCTTGCGCGCGAAATCCTTGCCCGCCACGACGGTCTGGCGGATTTCGCCTTTGCGATGCAGGGGCTTGGCACCGGCGCGATCACGCTTTTCGGCACGCCAGAGCAAAAGGAGGCCTGGCTTCCCCAGACCCGGCGCGGGGCTGCGATCTCGGCCTTTGCCTTGACCGAGCCGGGCTCAGGCTCTGACGTCGCGAACGCCACCATGACCGCAACCCGCGATGGGGCGGGCTATGTCCTCGATGGCCAGAAAACCTGGATCTCCAATGGTGGTATCGCGGATGTCTACACGCTTTTCGCGCGCACCGGCGACGGGCCGGGGACCAAGGGGTTGTCGGCGTTCCTGGTCACGCCCGACTTGCCGGGATTCGAGGTGGCCGCGCGGCTTGACACCATCGCGCCGCATCCCCTGGCCACGCTGCGTTTCGACGCCTGCCGGGTGCCGGAAACCGCCCGCATCGGCGAGCAGGGGCAGGGGTTCAAGATCGCGATGTCTGTGCTCGATGTCTTTCGCACCACCGTCGCGGCCGCCGCGCTTGGCTTTGCGCGCCGCGCACTTGATGAGGCGCTCTCGCGTGTAAGCACCCGCCGCGTCCAGGGCGCACCGCTGTTCGATCTGCAAATGGTGCAGGGGCACATCGCCGATATGGCGCTCGACATCGATGCGAGCGCGCTGTTGATCTACCGCGCCGCGTGGACGCGCGACAGCGCCGTCACACCGCCCCGCATCACCCGCGAGGCCGCGATGGCCAAGCTTTTCGCCACCGATCAGGCGCAGCAAGTCGTCGACAAAGCGGTGCAGCTTTTCGGCGGCGACGGCGTGCGGTCTGGCGAAACGGTTGAGCGGCTCTACCGCGAAATCCGCGCGCTGCGCATCTATGAGGGCGCCAGCGACGTTCAAAGAGTGATCATCGCCCGCCAGACCCTGGGCGCCTTTGAGGGAGACCGCTGATGCTTGGCCCAACGGCGCATGTCGACAGTTTCGCCCGGAACAACCTGCCGCCGGCCGAGGCGTGGCCGGATTTCCTGCTCGACGGGTTCGACTATCCCGAGCGGATCAACGCCGGACGCGAACTGACGGATGCGAATGTCGAACGGGGTTTTGGCGATCACACGGCGCTGATCGGCAATGGACGGCAGCGGACTTACAAAGAACTGACCGAC
>CALCPC010000855.1 GCA_937900975.1 uncultured Paracoccaceae bacterium | reverse complement strand
ACCAAGGTCGGCGACGTGACCGAGGTCGACGCGATCCGCCGGATCTTTGGCCCCGGCAAGACGCCGGTCATCGGGTCCACCAAATCGATGACAGGCCACTCGCTTGGCGCCACGGGCGTGCATGAGACGATCTATTGCCTCTTGATGCTGCGCGATGGCTATGTCGCGCCCAGCATCAATGTGACAGAGCTTGATCCCGCGCTCGATCCCGCCGAAATCGCCACATCTCGGCAGGACGATGTGGCCCATGACACTGTCTTGACCAACAGTTTCGGCTTTGGTGGCACGAACGCAACGCTCGCGCTCAGTAAATTTAGGGACTGACATCATGGCCGACTTGATGCAGGGCAAGCGCGGGTTGATCATGGGCGTCGCCAACGATCACTCGATTGCCTGGGGGATCGCCAAAGCGCTCGCCGCCGAGGGGGCGGATCTGGCCTTCACCTATCAAAGCGACGGTTTCAGCCGCCGGGTCATCCCGCTGGCCGAAAGCGTTGGCAGCACGCTGGTGATGCCCGCCGATGTGCAGGACGACGTACTGATGGACGCGCTGTTCAACCGGCTGGAGCAGGAGTGGGGCAGCCTCGATTTCGTCGTCCACGCCATCGCTTTTTCCGACAAGTCGGAGCTGACCGGGCGCTTTATGAACACAAGCCGGCAGAACTTTGCCAACTCTCTCGATATTTCGTGTTATTCGCTGGTCGATCTTACCCGGCGCGCGGCGCCCTTGATGACGGGGGGCGGATCGATTGTGACGCTCAGCTATATCGGCTCGCAGCGGGTGACGCCCAATTACAACGTGATGGGGGTGGCGAAGGCGGCGCTTGAATGCTCGGTCCGCTATCTTGCCAACGATCTTGGGCCGGATGGCATCCGCGTGAACGCGATCAGCGCAGGCCCGATGCGCACCCTGGCAGGCGCCGCGGTGGGGGGCGCGCGCAAGGTCTTCAAAACGTGTGAGATGAACGCGCCCTTGCGCACCAACGGCACGCTAGAGGCCGTGGGCGGCGCGGCGGTGTACCTTTTGTCCGATCTTGGTGCCTGCACAACGGGGGAATGCCTGTATGTCGATGGCGGGTATCACGTCACCGGCATGCCGCAGGTCGAAAACCTTTGATCCTGGAATGGGCGCTGCTTGGCACGGTGGCGGCGATGACCTGGGCGCTCCTGCGGGGCGGCTGGTTGCCGCCCGGCGGCGCGCAGCCCATCCACGCCGGCGGCAGCGGCATCTTGCTGGCGATCCTGTCGGTTGTGGTCCATGAATATGGGCATGTCGCGGCGTTCCGCGTGGCCGGGCATTCCGACGCCCGGTTCCGGCTGATCCCGCTGGTCGGCGGCGTCGCGATCTCGGCCCGGCCGCCGGCGACACCGGCGCATGATCTTTTCATCACCATCATGGGCCCTGGGATCTGTTTGATCGCGATGGCCGCTGCCTGGCGGCTGGCGCTTGGGATGCCGACGACCAGCGCCGGCGCGGGGTTGTTCCTGGTCCAGTTTGCCAGCATCACCGGCGCGCTGAACCTGTTTAACCTTTTGCCGATCTACCCGCTGGATGGCGGGCGGATCGCCGCGCTGACGCTCGGCCGTTTCGCGCCCGAGGGCGTGCGTCGCGCGCTGATGGGGATCAGCCTTCTGATCGTGGCCTATAGCGTGCTGTCGTTTTCGTTCCTGATCCTCCTGTTCGCGCTGATCTCGTTCAAGGCCGCGAAGGACCTGAACCCGCACGCGATGGCGCGCCGGCCGCTGGACGTCGGCATGGCGATCAACGGGCTTTTTGCCTGGGCCGCGATGTCCGGCGCCTTCGCTTTGGGCGGCTGGGCGATCTTCCGGGGGTTTCTGCCGGGCTGATCCCCTTGCCAGCGCCCGCGGCCTTGGGCTAACGGAGACGGGCGAGGAGGGGCGCGATGATCAAGGCTTGCGTATTCGACGCCTATGGCACGCTTTTTGACGTTGCCGCCGCGGCGCGCCGGGCTGCGGAAGAGCCGGGGCGCGACGCTTTTGCCGCCGTGTGGTCCGCGCTGGCCGAGACATGGCGCCAAAAACAGCTGCAATACAGTTGGATCCGCGCCATCGCTGGCGCCTACACCGATTTCTGGACCGTCACGACCGAGGCGCTGGACTTTGCGCTTGAAGCGCACGACCTGGGCGGCGATGCCGCCTTGCGGGAGCGTTTGCTGGCCCTTTATTGGGAGCTTGAGGCCTATCGGGAAGTGCCGGACATGCTGGCCACGCTTAAATCTGAGGGCTTTGTCACCGCGATCCTATCCAATGGCGCGCCAGAGATGCTGTCGGGCGCGGTTGAAAGTGCCGGGATTGCCCAGCATCTGGACGCCGTGCTGTCGGTTGCATCGGTCGGCATTTTCAAACCCGACGCGCGGGTTTACGATTTGGTCGGGCAGACCTTCGATTTGGATCGCACGTCGGTCCTGTTCGTCTCATCCAACGGCTGGGATGTGGCCGCCGCGGCGGGCTATGGTTTCCGCACGGTTTGGGTCAACCGGCGGGGGGAGCCCGTGGACCGTTTGCCCTGGATACCTGAGCGCACGCTGCCCGACCTCAGCGATATCCCCGCGCTCGCCCGACCCTGACGCTTCCGCCGCCCGTGACCCCGAAAACGCAGGCCCGACCATGACCGAGAAGCGCTTTGAAACTCAAGATGGGCTGACGCTCGGCTACACCGATGCGGGGGCGGGCTTTCCGGTGCTTTGTCTTGCCGGGCTGACCCGCGACGCCCGCGATTTCGACGCCATCGCCGCCCATCTGGCGCCGCGCTACCGGGTTCTGCGGCTTGACAGCCGGGGGCGGGGACGCTCGGACTGGGCGCCGAACCCGGTTGAGAGTTATCAGGTTCCGGTTGAGGCCGCGGACGCTGCGGCGTTGCTCGATCATCTGGGGCTGTCGCAGGTTGCCGTCCTTGGCACCTCGCGCGGGGGGTTTCTTGGCATGGTTCTGGCGGCCACGCGGCCTGGACTGCTGACGGGATTGATCCTGAACGATGTCGGCGCGGTGGTCGAAGGGGCGGGGATGAAGCGCATCGCCAACTATCTTGGCCGCGCCTACACCGCGCCCGATTTCGACACGCTGGCCCGGCAGCTTCAATCCGCCTACGCCGCCGATTTTCCGGGCACGGATCTTGGCATTTGGCAAACCGCCGCCCGCGCGATGGCGCATGACGATGGCGGCAAGCCGGTGCTGTCCTACGATCCTGCGCTGCGCGACGCGTTTTTGAAGGATTTCGATGCCGAGAACCCGACGCTCGACCTTTGGCCGTTGTTCGAGGCCGTGGGTCCGGTGCCCGTTCTTTGCCTGCGCGGCGCCAATTCGGACATCCTGTCCGCGCCAGTCGCGGCCGAGATGGCCGCGCGCAACCCGGCTGTGACCCTGACGGAAGTGCCGGATCGCGGGCATGTCCCGTTCCTCGACGCACCCGCGGCCACCGCGGCCATCGATGCCTTTCTCGCCCGGACAACGCCATGACAGCAACCTTAAGTCTGCCCACCGACATCGCCCCCGACCGGCGCGAGATTGATGCCGCGGCCGGGCGCCTTGCCGGCCATGCCCGCGAGACGCCCCTGCTGTCGGCCGAGGCGTTGGACCGGATCGCCGGACGTCAAGTTCTTGTCAAGGCAGAGTGTCTGCAGCACACAGGCTCTTTCAAGTTTCGTGGCGCCTGGTCGGCGGTGTCGGCCCTGCCCCCCGCGGTGCGGGCGCGGGGCGTGATCGGAAGCTCCTCGGGCAACCATGCGCAGGGGCTTGCCTTTGCCGCCCGCGCCTTCGGGGCGCCGTGCACCATCGTGATGCCAAGCGATGCGCCGGCGCCCAAGATCGCCGCCACCCGCGCGTTTGGCGCCGAGGTGATCCTGATCGACCGCAGTCTTGGCGAAAAGCGCGAGGGTCACGCACGCGCCCTTGCCGACGCGCGTGGCCTGACCATGATCCCACCCTATGACCACATCCATGTCATCGCTGGCCAGGGCACTGCGGGGCTTGAGATCGCGGCCGCCTACCAGGGCGGCCCGGCGGAGATCTTGGTGTGCTGCGGCGGCGGTGGGCTGAGCGCGGGCATCGCGCTGGCCACAGAAGCCGACCCGCGGCTGACGGTCCGCACGGTTGAGCCTGAGGGCTTTGACGATATGGCCCGGTCACTGGCCACCGGTCGCCGGGTGCGCAACGCAGCCACCGGCGGGTCGATTTGCGACGCCATCCTGACGCAAAGCCCGGGCGCCGTCACGCTGCCCGTGCTGGACCGCCTGGCTGGTGCCGGCCTTGTGGTGACCGATGACGCATGTCTGGCCGCCATGGCGCTGGCCTTGCGCCACCTGAAACTGGTGTTAGAGCCTGGTGGCGCCGCCGCTTTGGCGGCGGCGTTGTTCCAGCCGGATGCGCTGTCGACCGAAACGGTGATCGCGGTCGCGACCGGCGGCAATGTGGCGGATGCGGTTTTGGCGCAGGCGCTCAGCCACCCGGTCTGACCATGCGCCCGGCAGCGCATTCGGGTCCAAAGGGGGCGGCGACCGATGCAATGGACCGATGAGGCGATCCTGCTGTCGGTCCGCCGCCATGGGGAGGCGGCGGCCATAATCGATGTGTTCAGCCGCGCGCATGGACGGCACGCGGGTCTGGTCCGCGGCGGTGCGTCGCGCCGCTGGACCCCGATCTTGCAACCGGGTGCCGGGCTTTCCGTGACGTGGAAGGCGCGCTTGGAGGGGCATCTTGGCAATTTCACGGTTGAGCCTGTGCGCGCGCGCACCGAAATCCTGGGCGACCGCGCCCGGCTGGCCGGGCTTTCGACCCTGACAGCGATGGCCGCGACTTTCCTGCCCGAGCGGGAGGCGCATCCGACGCTGTTCGGCGCCACCGAGGACCTGCTCGACCGGATCGAGACGGCCGAGGATTGGCCAGCTTACTATATTCTGTGGGAAGTGATGCTGCTTGGTGAGTTGGGCTTAGCGCTCAGACTTGGGGTCTGTGCCTTGACCGGGAAGACGGAGGGATATGACTTCGATTCGCACCCGTCTG
>CALCPC010000854.1 GCA_937900975.1 uncultured Paracoccaceae bacterium | reverse complement strand
CGCCATGCGCTTTTTGGGCCGCTATATTGGGCGGGTTGGTGATAACGTGATCGAAAGTCTCTGCCGTCAACGCCGGCGGCAAGGCGCGCAGATCGGCCGTCACCACGTCGAGCGCCGCGCCGTTCTGGACGGCGTTGGCGCGGGCCAAGGCGGCATAGGCCGCCTGCACCTCAACCCCGACAGCGCTGGCCCCCGGCACCCGCGCCAAAAGGCAGAGCGCCGCCGCACCCACCCCGCATCCAAGGTCCAAGACACGCTCCCCCGCCGAAACCGGCGCGGCGGCGGCAAGGAACACCGGATCGGTCGCGGCCCGGTAGCCCTCCTTTGGTTGGGTCAGCAGGACGCGACCATCCAAAAACCGATCTTGGGTCACGGCACCGGTCAGGCCGGGATCTCCAGATCATTGTCGCGCAGGATGGCCCGGGCGCGGAACGCCTCGGCCCGGCGCACGATCACGCGCTGCGGCAAGATGCCAATGGACCCTTCAAGGACGCTCATATGGACGTCCATGACAAAGCATTCTATACCCTCTCCCCGCAGCAGCGCTGTGGCAAAGGCGATCACGGTCGGGTCATTGGTCCTGAGGATTTCCTCCATCGCCCGAAACCTATCGCCAACCTGACCGGAGGTCGAGACAGCATGAACAAGCCCGAAGGTGCCCCGGGACCGTTCGAGCGGCTGCAAGCGCTTCTTGCCGACGATTTGACCCGCGTAAACGATCTGATTGCCGCGCGCATGGCCTCCGAGCATGCACCGCGCATCCCAGAGGTGACAGCGCATCTGGTGCAGGCGGGCGGTAAACGGCTGCGCCCGCTTCTGACGCTGGCCGCGGCGCGGATGATGGGATATGAGGGCGAAGACCACATCCGCCTTGCCGCCACTGTGGAGTTCATTCACACGGCAACGCTGCTCCATGACGATGTGGTGGATGAAAGCACGCAGCGTCGCGGGCGCCCAACGGCGAACCTTCTGTGGGACAATCCGTCTTCTGTTCTGGTCGGCGATTACCTTTTTGCCCGGTCGTTTCAGCTGATGGTCGAAACCGGTCAGCTTCGCGTCCTTAGCATTCTGTCCAATGCCGCGGCCGTGATCGCGGAGGGGGAGGTTTTGCAGCTTTCCGCCGCGCAGAACACGAAAACCGGCGAGGATGTCTACCAAACGGTGATCCGCGGCAAGACCGCGGCGCTGTTCGCGGCGGCGACGGAGGTCGGCGGCGTTATCGCCGCGGCGCAAGAGGCTGAGATCGCGGCGCTCCGCGACTATGGCGACGCGCTTGGCATCAGTTTTCAGATTGTCGACGACCTTCTGGATTACGGCGGCGTCAGCGGGCTGATGGGTAAAAACACCGGCGACGATTTTCGAGAGCGGAAGATGTCGCTACCCGTGATCCGCGCCTTTGCCGCCGCCGACGCGGAGGAGCGGGCGTTTTGGGTGCGCGTGATCGACAAGGGCGATCAGCGGGACGGCGATTTTGACGCGGCGCGGGCGATGATGGACCGGCATGGCGCCTTGGCCTCAACGCGCGACACGGCGCTGGCGCGGGCCGCTGACGCGAAAGCAGCGCTTGGCGGGCTTCCCGACCATCCGTTGCGCGATTTGCTGTCCGAAATTGCCGATTTTGTGGTGTAGCGCGCGCGGTGGAGGGCCAACGACGCGGCAC
>CALCPC010000853.1 GCA_937900975.1 uncultured Paracoccaceae bacterium | reverse complement strand
CGCGGGGCCGGGCGCAAAGACCTATGGGGCCTTTGGCTTGCAGCGCGGCGCCAAATCCCCCGCGTCGTGACTTGCGGGGGCCCCGCGTCCGACCCGGTGCCATAGGGCCTCGGGTCGCCCCGCGACGGGGTGCGCCCTACCCACCCGAAAATTTGCCAAGGCCAATGCGAGGGGCGCCGCGCCTTTCCCGCGGCTTGGGGCCGAAGGCGCGTTTACCTGCCTTGCGCCGCGCGGTCCGCGGCCAGGGCACGCAGGCGTGTCCAGGCCGGTGTCTCGGGGCCCGCTGCAAGGAGCGGATGGATGTCCGCGAGTTTCGGCTCTGCCATCAGAACACCGGCGAGCGCGGTGAGCAGTGCCATCGTCTCGGGATCAAGCGATGCGGCGCGGTTTGTGCCGTCCGCGGGCAGGGTGATGTGGCTGAGAAAGACCCGCGCGCCGCCCAACCGCGCCGAGGTCAGGATCGGCGCCGCAGGCCACGGCGCCGTATCGGACCGGACGCTAAGGCCGATCTGCCCGCCCCAGGGCGCGGGCCATGTGATCTCGGCCGGGGGGGGCGGGATGGCGCTGGGTGGCAGCAGCGCCAGGATCGCCGCCGGATCGGGCTGGGGCCGCGTTGGGACAGGGGCGACCGTTGTCTCGGCGCGGTCGCCGCCGGGGCCGGTGGCCCGCGGCGCAGCCGCGGGCGGCAGTGTCGCGGATCTGGGCGTGGCTCGGGCGGTCGGGCCCGCAGGATTTTGAGCGCGGTCGCCCGGATCGCGCGCGGCCGCCACCCCCTTTAGCGCACGGTGCCCGACCGCGTCGGGCACGGCCGGGGCGCTTTGGGCCCTTTGACCCTGTTCCGGGTTTGGCGGCCGCGTCCGGGCGGGGGCCTCTTGCGCAGTGTCGGCCTCGGGGCTTGGCGTATCGGACGCGCCCAAGGCCAGGGGCGCGGCCCCCGCCGACCGGGTGCCCGCCGAGGATGCGCCGGGATCCTTACGCGCGGGCGGCGGCCCAAGCTTCGCCGTCGCCCCTGGCGCGGCGGCCAGCGATGGGGTGTGCGGTGGGCGGTCGGGGCGGCGCTGGTCGGAGGCAATACGGCTCACAGCCGCGCCCGCATCCTCGGCCATCTCGGGACGGGGTAGGCTTGAGAGGGTGGCCACCTCTGACAGGCCGCGCGCACCCGGTGTCAAACCGGTTTGCTGGGCTGGCGGCCAAACTCCGATCAGCGCCAGGGCCGCCAGGGCCGGGACGCCGGCCCAAAGGAGCCGGGGTTGCGCCCGAAACCGCCGCCAAAACGGTATCCTAGAAGACCGGCGCGGCGGATCGAAGGCGTGCAGCGCTGCGGCCAGCGCCGCCTCCCGCGCGGCTGGGGCCGGGGCGGGCGTTCCACGTTTCAGGCGTTCCGCGAAAACATCGGTCTCGTCTGTCATGCCCGCTCCTCTTCCGCTTGGGCGCGCAGACGGCGGCGTATCTCGCTCATCCGCCAGCTTACTGTACCGGGCGACACGCCAAGGGCCTCGGCGGCTTCGCCATGGGCACGGCGAGCGGGCGCCGGACCCGGCGCTAC
>CALCPC010000852.1 GCA_937900975.1 uncultured Paracoccaceae bacterium | reverse complement strand
GGATCAGGATCCCCAGCGTGCCGCCTGCTGCGATGACACCGTAAGAATAGCTTGGCTTGTAGTTGTAGCGCTTCATCTGCGGGATCGCGGTTGAGCCGATGGTCAGCGCCGTCGCTACGGAGGACCCCGATATGGCCGCAAAGATGGTGCAGGACAGGATCGTCGCAACGCCAAGGCCGCCCTTGAGATGCCCGACCATGGCGTTGGCCGCATCATAGAGGTCTTTGACAACGCCCGCGCGGATCATCACATGGGCCATGAAGGCAAACATCGGGATGGCGGTCAGAAGGCCGTTGTTCAGCTTTGCAAAAACCGTGTCGGCGGCGCTGTTCACATTGCCTTCGGTCAGCATCATGATGATCAGCGAGGTCAGCCCGAGGCCTGCAAAGATCGGCATGCCCGTCAGCAGCAGGACGATCAGGCCCGCTAGGATAAGGAACGTCAACATGGTCGGCGCACCGACAATAAGGTGACAATCCGGGCGATGGCCGCAAGGATCAGGATCACCATGCCGAGCAGCAGAAAGCCTTGCGGGATCCACATCTGCACGCCCAGGTACCCTTCGGAATAGATGCCGAAGTCATAGGAAAACCGCACCATCAGTACGGCGCTGTATAGGACGGCGGCGGCCACCAAGATCACGCCGATCATCCCCCAGATATCCACCAGCCATTGGGTGCGCGGCCCGGCGCGTTCGGTCAGCAGATCAACGCCGAAATGCTCGCCCCGCAACAGCACTTCGCCTGCCCCCAGGGCCACCATCGCGACAACGATGAAACCATTCAACTCATCCGAGAACGTGACAGCCGTGCCGAGCACGTATCGCATGAACACGCAGTCCGCCCCGACCGCGAAGACGATAAGAACCAGAAGGGCGGCAACGCCCGCTCCGGCCAGCGTGACAAGGCGCACTGCGCGCTCCACCCCCGAAACCGGCAAGGCTTCGGGGGCGGTATCTTCAAGATCAAGCTTCATCTCAGTTGGAGATTTGGTTGATCAGTTCCAGCAGCTTCACCCCGTCTTCGCCGGTCGCATCGCCAAAGGATTTGTCATAGGCGGGCACCATCAGGGCCTTCCAGGCGGCGGCTTCTTCGGGCGTCTGAAAATGCACCTTCATCCCGTTTTCTTCCAGCTGCTTTGGCGCGGAGGCGGACGCCGCTTCCGACGCGTCCACCGCCCATTCAGCGGCCTGTGCGCCCGCTTCCGTGATCGCGGCCTTTTGGGCGTCGGTCAGGCCGTCATACCAGGCTGGGTTCAGGTAGCCGTGGAAGAACACGCTGAAAAGCGGCACGACCGTGACGTGGTCCTGAACCTCGAAATACTTGCGGGAATAGGCCGCCGCGATGTCGGTCATGCCTGCGTCGATCACTCCGGTGGAAAGCGCCTCATAGACTTTTGAGCCAGACATTGCGGAGGGCGCGGCGCCCATGGCCACAAGCCCCGCGTCGGCGACAGGGTTTAGCCCGCGAATTTTGACGCCTTCGAAATCCTCGGGGTTGATCAGCGGCGATCCATTCGACGTCATCGCTGTCATCCGCGTGGTAAAGAGCCAGACCGCGTTCTTGACGCCCTTTTCAAGCAGCTTTTCGTCAAGGAATGCCGCCGCGTCACTGCCCGGCCAGGCCGCAAGGGTTTCCAGATCCGTGACTGCATAGGGCTTTAGCGTCACGTTCATTATCGGCAGGGTCTTGCCCCATTGCGGGTTGATCGAGAAGGCGCATTCGATATTGCCCTTGGCGACGGAGGCGATGTTTTCGCGCGCGCCCACCAGGCTGTTGGCGCCAAAGATTTGAACGTCGATGTCGCCATTCGACAGGGTTTCAATCTCGGCGGCCCATTGGTCGATCACCTTCGCGATGTGATGCGCGGGCGGCAATTGGTGGCTGCAGCGCATTTCGGTCGCGTCGGCAAAGGCCGGTGCGCCCAGTGTTGTTGCGGCCAACAGGGCGGCTGCGGTTGTCTTCAGTATCTTCATGGGCTCCTCCACTTTTTGTTTGGTTTTCTTCATGCGCGCCAGTTGATCTGGCGCGGTGCTCCAGCGCGGGCGAGCGCGCCGTAAAGCTGTTCTTCCGGCATTTCGGCGGCGGCGATCTCCCTCACCACGATCAGGTTTTCCAGATCGATGCCTGTCTCAAAGCCCTTGCGCTCACAGAGAAACACAAGGTCTTCGAAGACGACATTGCCGGTCGCCCCCGGCGCAAAGGGGCATCCCCCAAGACCACCAAGCGCGCCGTCAATGACCCGCACGCCCACGTCCAACGCGGCTGAGGCGTTGGCGATGCCCATGCCGCGGGTGTCGTGCAGATGGATGCTGAGGACGATGTCACCGATTTCGCGTTGCACGCGCGTGATCAAATCGCTGATCTGCGCGGGCCCGGCAAAGCCTACCGTGTCGGCCAGCCCGATCAGATCCGCCCCCGCCTCGGCGCAACGCGCGGCCACGCGCACCACGTCGTCGGGGTCCACCTCACCCGCAATCGAGCATCCGAAGGCCATCGATAGGCCCGTCTGCACCAGAGGCATGGTGTCAGACGCGCGGGCAAGCTCGACCGTCCTGCGGATGAGCGCAATCGCGTCGGCGCGGGACCGCCGGGCGTTCGCCTGACTGTGTTCCTCGGTGGCGGAGACGACCGTAACAATCTCGCGGAGGGGTGTTTGCAAGGCGTCCCTCACCCCCCGTTCGTTCAGGGCGAGAGCAGCGGAATGAAGACCATGGTCGTCGCACACCCCAATGACGTCCCTGACATCGGCAAACTGCGGCATTGCCTTGGCTGGCAGGAAGGAGCCGACCTCAAAATGCGTCACGCCTGCCTCAGCCGCCCGTCGCAGCCATTCGGCCTTGGCCTTTGTCGACGGAAACCGCCTCACCATCTGCAACCCGTCGCGCAAGCCGACTTCGCGCAGGATCACCTTGTCCGGGGGATAGGCAGCTGCCGCGCGGCTCATGCGGTCTTCCTTTGCGCCGAACCGCTGGCCGCCTGTGCTTCGGCTGGGGACAGACCAAGCTCTGCCAGGATCGCGTCGGTGTCGTCGCCGACGTCGGCCACATTGAGAGATGCCGGGGCCGGGATGTCGCCATCCACCTCAATCGGCAAGCCCGGTGCGCGAAACGCCTGACCACCCGGAAGATGCGATCTGTGCAAGCCGCCGGGGCGCATGACGTGCGGATCGCGGTACATATCTGCCGGGCGGTTGATGGGCGAAAAAGGAATGCCAGAGGCCCCGAACATCTCAATGAGCGCATCAAAGTCCCGCTGCGCAATCGCCTCGGCGAATATCGGGATCGTCCAGTCCCGCGCGTTGATCTGGTCCATCTTCGTTTGCAGCCGGTCATCGTCCAACAGATGCTCCAGACCGATGGCACTGCACAGAATGCCCCAATGGCCTTCGGTCACCGCACCGACAAAAATCTGACGTCCATCGTGCGTGTCGAAAATGTC
>CALCPC010000851.1 GCA_937900975.1 uncultured Paracoccaceae bacterium | reverse complement strand
ATTTCTGATCCAATGTGAACGGAAATTGCTCTAGGCCGTAACAGCGTCCCGCCCGTTGGCGTGCGGGACCGTTCGCCTGCCGCCGCGATACCGTTGGCCGGCCGCGCAAGCCGGCGCGCAAATTCGTTGGTGGTCGTCGCGCCCGCACAGCGCTTTGCGGCGCAGCGACACGCCCCGTCGGTCCGCCGCCGATCAGCGCATTCGGGTCACGGTCGTCGACGGGCTAGCCAAGCGCGCGCAAAAGGCGCTTGCGCGATGCGGGAACCGTGCGCACCTCAAGACCGGTAAACACATGCAAAGTGTTCAGATCGTTGTCGCCCACCGCATGATCGGACACCCACCCCCCCATCTGCATAAAGGAGCGCAAATGCGGCGGCATCCCCTTCATCGCACGCTTGAGGTTCGGGTTTTTCAGCTTCAGCCGCGTCGCAAAGCGGAAAACACGCGGCGCCTTGACCCGGGGCAACCACCGCTTTGGCGCGAGATGGCGGTCCTTGAGAAGCGCGAAAGCGTCCATATAGGCCTCCGCCTCCGTGCCTTTGAAGCTGGAACACCCGAACAAAAGCTCGACCCCGCGCGCATCGACATAAGACGTCATCGCCGACCAAGCGATGCGCAAGATATCGGGGTCACGGGCATCGGGATGGATGCAAAAACGCCCCATTTCCACAATCGGCCCATCGAAGCTGGCCAGATTGCCAAGGTCGTAGAATTGTGCGGCATAAGAGCGTCCGATCGCACCGCCCCCCTCAAGCGGAAGCAAGCGGAAACACGCCACCAAGCGGCCGGAGGAGACCTCCTCGATCAACGCATGCGCGCAATCTGCGTCGAACCGGTCCGCGTCCAGCCCCGCCCCACCGCGAAAGCAAAGGTGCCGAAGCCGTTGAGCCGCCGCGATATCCGCCGCAGTCTCGGCATAGCGGATGCTGAATTTGCTTGTGCTTGGCGCTGCCATTGTTCTCATCCGCCGCTGACATACATGCCTGATGACGCTGGTTGGTGACCGATATATGACGACCTGTCGCACCCTGAACGGGGTTTGCTAAAAATTGAAGAGGTGGGACAAAATGACAAAAATCGTGAAGACAGATGCGGAATGGCGCGCCGTTCTTTCGCCGCTTGCCTATAAAGTGACCCGCCAGGCGGGGACAGAGCGTGCGTTTACCCATGACAACTTTCCCAAACGCGCGGGCATGTTCCATTGCGTTTGCTGTGATGCGCCGCTGTTCTCGTCGGGCGCAAAGTTCGAAAGCGGCACGGGCTGGCCAAGCTTCACAGCGCCGGTGGACAGCGCCGCCGTTGCCGAAAAGGACGACACCAGTTGGTTCATGCGCCGCACGGAGGTGATTTGCGCCCGCTGCGATGCCCATTTGGGCCATGTCTTCCCCGACGGCCCCGCGCCGACAGGCCAGCGCTATTGCATGAACGGCGTCGCGCTGACGTTTCGCGACGCGGCGGACGCGGTCGCCTAAGCGGCGCTGGATCAGGAATTGTTGAACAACTGCTCGGCGTTGAGGTTGAAGAGGTTGCCAAGAAATTGCTGAAGGATCCCCAACCGGTTGGGGTCGGTGACGGTCACGCGGGTGTTCAGATCGATCACCCGCCCGCCTTCCAACCCGAAGCGGTCGATGCTTTTGACAAGCCCGTCTTCGGTGAAGGCGATCACAACAACCTGGCGATCCGTCTCACGCGGGGGGTTGTAGGTCAGTTGCTCCATCCGGCTTTGCACGTAGTACCAAACCGGATCGCCAAGCAGGTTGGAGTTTGCAGGGCGTCCGATCCTGTCGGCGACGCTGTCCTGCGTGTCGAGACCGGGCTCAATCAAATCCAATTCGTCGGCCGTCGGCACAAAACCGTGGACGCGCACCTGTGGCGTGCAGGCGCCCAAAAGGACGCTCGCCGCGCCCGCAAACAGTACGGGCCGCAGAAGGCTTCCGGTCCAGTCGTGTCTCACAAGTCACACCCACACATTTTTTACTCCCCTACCCTGCCGACCGGCGACATTCAACATCGAAGGATCCACAGGCCGGCGCCCTGCCCCGACGCCCGCCGGATCGCGTGAAAGGAGCCGCTTGTGCCAGACGACCCCGAACAGCCCGCCTTCTCGCGCCCCTTGGCGCTGCGGCGGCTGAACCCTGGTCAGCCCTTCGCGTTTGACGACCGCGCGGGCGCAGAAGAGTTGGCGTCGATCGCGCTGGCACTCGGCGTTGAGACGGTGCGAAAGTTTCGCTTTGCCGGTGCGCTGCGCCCCTCGGGCCCCGACGGGTGGGCGCTGGATGCGCAGCTTGGGGTGACGGCGGTGCAGGCCTGTGTGGTCACGCTGGCGCCTGTGACCACCCGGCTCGACGTTGCGGTTCGGCGCCGTTACGTCCCGGGGGGGACGCCGCCTGCCGATGGGGCAGAGGTGGGGCCGGACGACGATCTCGACACCGAAGCGTTGCCCACAACGCTGGATCTCGGCGCCATTGCGTTGGAGGAGACGGCGCTCGCCCTGCCCGACTATCCCCGCGCCGACGGGGCTGACCCCCGCCGCTGTGGACAGCCTGGAAGAGACGCGCGAAAAGCCTTTTGCAGCCCTGGCCGATTTGAAAAAGAAAATGGCCGAAGACCCGGAAGCAGGCTAAGAAACCCCTTGCGGCCAAATACGATACGACTATTGTCCGCGTCTCTAAGCAGGTGTGATTTTCTTGGGACATGCGCAGCGTGGACCCCTGCGGCGAGACATTGGATTTGGACTGCGCGGGGCGGGGCGCCCTGGCAGGACTGGGCGGGGCCGGCAGCCCCTTAGGATCGAGGTTGAACACATGGCGGTTCCCAAGAGTAAGATCACGCGCTCCAAGCGCGGCATGCGTCGGGCCCACCTTGCGTTGGTCGGTGCAAACCCAAACGAGTGCAGCAATTGCGGTGAGCTGAAGCGTCCGCATCATGTCTGCAGCGCGTGTGGGCATTATGACGACCGCGAAGTGGTCGCTATGGTTGACGAGATCGACATCGACGAAGACGCCGCGTAAGGGCGGCCTTGCGTCTGAGCGATGGTGCCCCCTTCTCAATCAAGCCAGACACCGCGTAAAATCCGGATCTCGATTGACGGTCTAGGGGGCGAAGGCGGACCCCAGGCCATCGTCGGCGGGATGGAGAAATCCGCCCGCAAGAACGATGACATAAAGTTTGTCCTCCATGGACAAAAAGCCGTCTTCGAACCCCTCGTAGAACGGCGTCCAGCGCTGGCCGACCGGACCGAGATCGTGGACGTCGACAAAATCGTGTCGATGGACGAAAAACCGTCGCGCGCGCTGCGCCAAGGCAAGGGCAGCAGCATGTGGAATGCGCTGGAAAGCGTCGAGACCGGGGTCGCCGAGGCCGCAGTGTCCTGTGGCAGCACTGGCGCGCTGATGGCGATCTCGATGCTGCGGCTGCGCTTGGCCGAAGGGGTCGACCGCCCCGCCATCGCGGTGCTCTGGCCCTCACGCAATCCAGCGGGCTACAATGTGGTGCTGGACGTGGGCGCCGATGTGCGCGCCGATGCCGCCGATCTTTTGAAATTTGCGATCATGGGCGCGGCCTATGCGCGCCACGGTCTGGACGTCGCCCGACCGCGCGTCGGGCTTTTGAACGTGGGCACCGAGGATCACAAAGGCCGAGCGGAATTGCGCGAAGCCGCCGCCCTGATCGAAGGGGCAGAGGGGCTTGGCGGTTTCGAATACATGGGCTTTGTCGAAGGCGCCGACATCTTCTCGACCCGTGTCGATCTGATTGTCACGGATGGGTTCACCGGCAATGTCGCGCTGAAAACGGCGGAAGGCACGGCCTCGCTGATCCGCGACCTGACCGGACAGGCGTTCCGCCACTCCTGGTTCAGCCGGGTTGGCGCGCTTTTCGCGCTGACATCGCTGTCGCGGCTGCGAAAACGCATCGATCCCCGGCGGGTGAATGGCGGGGTTTTTCTGGGCCTGCGGGGGACGGTGGTGAAATCCCACGGCTCGGCGGATGCAACGGGCGTGTCCGCCGCGATCAAACTTGCCTTCGTGCTGGCCAAGTCCGGCTTTGCCGAAGGGATTGCCGCGCGTGTTGCATCGGGCGCGGTTGCGCTTCAAGATGGTGGCGGTGGTGGTGAGGCGAAGGCGCAATAACGTATGACTTTTCTGCGCGCGGCGGCGCTTGGCGCCGGTCACTATCTTCCCGAGCGCGTGGTCGAAAACGCGGAATTCGAAGGTTGGATCGACACGTCGGATGAATGGATCCGCAGCCGGTCTGGGATCGAGCGTCGGCATTTCGCCGCGCCGGGGGAGCGGACCTCAGATCTTGCGCTTGCGGCCGCGCGCATGGCGCTGGCCGACGCGGGCCTGGACGGGCGCGACATCGACGCGCTGATCCTGGCGACGGCGACCCCGGACCAGACATTTCCCGCAACCGCAACGCGGGTGCAGGCCGACATCGGGATGAAGGGCGGTTTTGCCTTCGACATCCACGCGGTGTGCGCGGGCTTTATCTATGCGCTGGCCAATGCCAACGGGATGATCGTCTCGGGCCAGGCGCGGCGGGTTTTGGTGATCGGGGCGGAAACCTTCAGCCGCATTCTGGATTGGCAGGATCGAACGACCTGCGTTTTGTTCGGCGACGGCGCCGGTGCCGTGGTCCTTGGGGCCGCGCCCGGTCGCGGCACGTCCGAGGATCGCGGCGTCCTGTCGACGCGGCTTTACTCTGCC
>CALCPC010000850.1 GCA_937900975.1 uncultured Paracoccaceae bacterium | reverse complement strand
GACCACGAGCCGGCTCGCGGTGTTCGCGGCCGCCGTGGCCCTGGTCGGACTCGTGCTCATCGCGGTCACCCGCCGACGGCGGGCGCTGCGAGTCGCCTGACCTGCGCGACCAGTCGCGTCGGGATCCTGGCGTGCGTCGGCACTACGCCGCTGCACAGCCCCGACGGCGTCGCGTCTGCCACCTACACTTCTGTGCGTGTACGAACTCCTTGTCGAGGCCGCCATCCCGTCTGGCGATGGAGGCGGAGCGGGTTCGCGAAGCGACAGATGAGCGGGCCCGCGGTCAGGAGGCAGCGCAGCGCGTGCGCGCGCAAGCCGATCGAACGGCGGTTGAGATCGTCTCGGAGGCGCAGCGCGACGCCGACATCATTCGCGGTGAGGCGGATGCCGAGCGCAACGCGATCTTCGCAGAGGCGTTTGGGCGCGATCCTGAGTTCTTCGCCTTTTATCGTTCGCTCAGCGCGTATGTTCGGTCGCTGCTGGGCTGCTACTCAAGGCTTGTGATGTCGCCCGTCAGTGAGTTTTTCGTCTTTCTGAAGTCCGACACGCTGGCCCCATAAACGATCTGCGCAGGCCAGGCACACCCGCTTGGCCTGCGCCGCCGACGCTTAAGCCCACTTCGTGACCGTCTCGTGACTTGCAGCACCGCCTGCCGAGACCTACTTTTTGGTGATCGCGGCACCCTGCGCGGCCCGCGATGCCCGTTTATAGGAGGAAGAGCCTTGCCGCACGCCAAAGCCATTGCAAAATCCGCGCCCGCGCCGCAGCCGATCCCGTATCTCGTGGCGCTGACATTCGCGGTCTTCTGGCTGGTCTTGGCGTTGCCCGCCGTGGCCCGCGGCGCGCCCGACAGTTTCGCGGACCTCGCACAGGAGCTAAGCCCGTCGGTCGTGAATATTACCACCACCACAACCGTGACATCCGCCTCTGGAACGCGACCGATTGTGCCAGAAGGCTCGCCGTTCGAAGACATGTTCCGCGACTTTCTGGACCGCGGCCAGCCAGAGCAGCGCCAGCGCCGTGGTTCTGCGCTTGGTTCCGGCTTTGTGATTTCGGCCGACGGCTACATCGTGACCAACAACCACGTGATCGAAAGCGCCGATGCCATCATGATTGAGTTCTTTGATGGCGCTGGGGAATTGCCGGCCAAGGTGATCGGAACCGACCCCCGCACCGATATCGCCGTGCTGAAGGTCGAACCGCGAGAGCCGTTGCCCTTTGTCACCTTCGGCGACAGCGACGTCGCGCGCGTCGGCGATTGGGTCATGGCCATCGGCAACCCGCTTGGCCAGGGGTTTTCGGTCTCAGCCGGTATCATCTCGGCCCGCAATCGGGAGCTGCAGGGCGCCTATGACGATTTCATTCAAACCGACGCGGCGATCAACCGTGGCAACTCTGGCGGTCCGCTGTTCAACATGGCGGGGGAAGTGATCGGCGTGAACACAGCGATCCTCAGCCCCAATGGCGGGTCCATCGGCATCGGGTTTTCGATGTCGTCCAATGTTGTGGAGGGCGTCGTCGAACAATTGCGCGACTTTGGCGAGACGCGCCGCGGCTGGCTTGGCGCCAGCATCCAGAACATTGAGGCCGATGTGGCCGAGGCGCTTGGGCTCGACGATCAGAACGGCGCGCTTGTCACCGACGTGCCGGATGGTCCGGCGAAGGATGGCGGCGTTTTGGCCGGCGATGTGATCCTCAGCTTTGACGGGCGCGACGTGGAAGACACGCGCGGGCTGGTGCGCATGGTGGGTGAGACGGAGGGCGGCAAAACCGTCCGCGTGATCGTCTTTCGTGAGAACGGCACCGAAACGCTGCGCGTCACGCTCGGCCAGCGAGAGCGTGCCGAAGCCGCCGCCGGCACCGTCCCACCGGGGGCGCCCGCCGAAGAGATCGTGCTTGGCCTCACCCTATCGCGCATCACCGATGAGTTTCGCGAACAATACGGCATCGATGACAGCGAAACCGGTGTTGCCGTGATCGCCGTCGACACCGCCAGCACAGCGTTTGAGAAAGGGCTGCGCGCGGGCGACGTGATCGCGGAAATCGGCCAAACCAGCGTCCGCAGCCCCCGCGATGTTGCCGAGGGGTTTGAGCGCGCGCGAGAGGCCGGCCGGAAATCCGTGCTCTTGCTGGTGCGCAAAGGCGGTCAGCCGCAATTCGTGGCCTTGCCCCCGCTCTAAGGCACGCCCGCGCGATTTGGGCCGATAACCGCCGGTGATCTCAGCGCTGTGCTGACCGCCAAACGGGATCGGTTCCACGTCGTGCGGGATCGCCTTAAATCCAAAAAACATCCTCGGTCAGGGTATCGGCCTCAACGCCCGTCAGCCGAACGCCGTTCGCGCCGGCGTTCCACGAAATCTCGGCGCCCTTGGGCGTGTCGGTGATCGTCAGATCGTCATGCGTCAGTGCGCCGCGAAAGCGTAGATGATCCTCGGCCACGTCGAAATCGGTGATCCGGTCCCAGCCCCGCAAATCTGCCACGAACACGAAAACATCGGCGCCGGTCCCGCCGGTCAGGATATCGTTTCCATGGCCGCCCGAAATCCGGTCGGCGCCCGCCCCACCATCCAGCGTATCGCGCATCGTGTTGCCAAAAAGCGTGTCATCGCCGGCGCCTGCCTCGATCAAATCCTGCCCGCTGCCGCCGAGCAGCCGGGCGCCGCCGACGGACGAGATCAGATGATCCCGCCCGGCATCGCCGCGGGCCGTGCTGTTGTCGGAAGACAGGCCCAACGCGATCTCGTCGTCTCCTGCCCCGCCGTGGATCGCGTTCTGGCCGCTGTCGTCAAGGATCCAGTCATCCCCATCGCCGCCGAAGATCTGATCGTCGCCAAGCGAACCGGTCAGAATGTCATCGCCGCCAAAACCCTCCAACACCATCGGGCCGCGGATCGGCAGAACCGGCGTTTGAAGCGCGAAGACGTCGACGCCAGCGCCGCCGATGAAGTGTAGGCCATCGGTCTTCAAAAGCGCCTCAACCTCATCGGCAAGGGTTCCCTCCCACACCGCCGGCGCGTCCGTTCCCGTCGGCACGCGCAGCACATCCGCCACTTGCGTGGCGCCGAAGTCGAGCGTGCCGATCTCAACCTCGGTCCCGCCCTCGACCCGGGTAAAGCCAAGCCCGGTGACCTCCAGCGTTGCGCTGAACGCGGTGGGCGGTGGCGGGGCGGCAAATGCGGCGTCCAGATAGACCGCCCGGTCGGAATAGTGCGCGCTTTCCTCGGACATCCAGGCCTGCGACGCGGGGTCCTGGAAAAACGCCCCGTCGATGTTGACAGCGGTGCGCAAGACGACGTTTGGCGCCATCGGCTCCCCCAGTGGGGACAGGGTGTGAAAACCGTATTCCGTGGCGTTGACCGTAAGCATCGTTCCCCAACCCTTTCAACACTGCCGCCTGTGGCCGTGGGGAAGAGGTCCCATGTCTTTGTCTAAAATTCAAAGAACCTGTTGACGTGTGGTTAACCCGCAAGTTGAGGAAAATGCGAGCGAACACGCGCAGCCCCGCCGGTGAGCCTAGGCCGATCCAGCCTGAGGTGGACGGGATGAGGCGCCGGAAAGAAGATCCTCAAAGCCTTGATTAAAAAGCTTTCCTTGGCTTTGGCAGGACCGTGTCCGGGTTTAAGCGGACCGCCCCCGTTTTGGCGCGCGCGCGTCGTAGGTGTTGACCGGTTGGCCCATCTCGCCGCTGCCGGTGCGCCCGCTGGCAAGGGTGTCGAGAAGGGGCGACAGATCCTCAATCCGGGTGGCGCCAACATGGACAACCGGCCCGTCCCGCTGGATCCGGCCGGTGACGCGCAAACGCCGGGCGGCCCCAACGGCGCGGCGAAAAGCCTCATAAATCTTGGACCAGATGACGACGTTCACGACGCCTGTCTCATCCTCCAACGTGATGAAAATGACGCCCTTGGCGGTCCCTGGACGCTGGCGCACGAGAACCAGCCCCGCCACCGTAACCACTGCCCCCTGCGGCTGGCGGTCCAGCAGGGACGCGGGCATTGCCGCCGGCGGGCGGGGCCAATCGGGATCGCGGTGATGGGTCACGAGGAACAATTTAGGAACAAGATGCGGGAACGGCAAGCGCGCCGCACGCGGACCCCTTGCAAATCCGGGGCGGTCGAAGGACAGTCCGGCGCGCAAAGCAGCAAGCGGGGAGCCAGCACATGGCAAAAATCACCTATATCGAGCATGGCGGGCAAGAGCATGTTGTCGAGGTCAAGGATGGATTGACGGTTATGGAAGGGGCCCGCGACAACGGCATTCCGGGGATTGAGGCCGATTGCGGCGGTGCTTGCGCCTGTTCGACCTGCCATGTGTATGTTCATCCCGACTGGGTCGCGAAACTGCCCGAGAAGGAGGCGATGGAGGAAGACATGTTGGATTTCGCCTGGGAGCCGGATGCCAAAACCTCGCGCTTGACGTGCCAGATTAAGGTCAGCGAGGCGATCGACGGTTTGATTGTGCGGTTGCCGGAAAAGCAGGTTTGAGGGCGCTGCTGCTGGCCGCGGCGCTGGCCGGGCTGGCCGCGGCACCCGCTGCGGCGGCGTGCCGCGTCGACGGGCATGTGATTTGCGGGCCAGCGACCGCGCCGGGCGACACAGTACAGCCGTTGGCCGCACCCCAGGACACGCCGGGCCAAAACGCCGTTGTTTTTACCCGACCGACGACGCGCTACCCCCATGGTGTGCTGGGCGATACAACGGAGTAT
>CALCPC010000849.1 GCA_937900975.1 uncultured Paracoccaceae bacterium | reverse complement strand
GTGATGGACATCGATTATGCCGCGGGCCGGATCACGTTTGACGCGGCCGACCGGTTGATCGACTACGTCGCCCAAGCGGGTCTTCGGAGCGAATGGCTGCTTGAAAGCCATGTGCATGCCGACCACCTCTCGGCCGCGCCCTATTTGCAGGAGCGTGTCGGCGGCCGTCTGGGGATCGGTAGCGGGATCACGGCGGTCCAGGACACGTTCGGCAAAGTCTTCAACGAGGGGACGGAGTTTCAGCGCGATGGCAGCCAGTTCGACGCGCTGTTTGAGGATGGTGCGCAGTTTACCATCGGCGGGCTCTCGGTCACGGTGCTGCACACCCCCGGACATACGCCGGCCTGTGTCACTTATGTGATCGGCGATGCGGCTTTTGTGGGCGACACGCTTTTTATGCCGGATGGCGGCTCGGCCCGGGCCGATTTTCCGGGCGGCGATGCCGGTGTGCTTTACGACAGCATCCAGCGCGTCCTAAGCTTGCCGGATAGGACGCGGCTTTTCATGTGCCACGATTACGGCCCTGGCGGGCGCGACATCGCGTGGGAGACGACGGTGGCTGAGGAAAAGGCGTCCAATATTCATGTCGGCGGCGGCCGGAGCCGCGACGATTTCATCGCCTTCCGAACCGCGCGTGACGCAGAGCTTGCGATGCCGAAACTGATCATCCCGGCTTTGCAAGTGAACATGCGCGCGGGCCGGGTGCCAGAGGATGCCGACGGGCGCCCGATGCTGAAAGTGCCGCTGAACGGTCTTTGACGGCGCCTCTTTGGGCCTTGCGGCAGGCGCCCACTCGGCATCTTGGTTGGCGCGCCCTGCTGGGGTGGCGGTGGCTTGGGAAACACGCGGGACAAGGGGAACGGGATGGACCTTAGAAAACTGAATGAGGAGGTCGCCGTCGCCGGGCAGATCACAGCCGACGATGTGGCGGATCTGGCGAAAGCGGGCTATCGCAGCATCGTCTGCAACCGCCCGGACGGTGAGGCGGCGGACCAGCCGGGGGTTGAGACCATTAAGGCCGCGGCCACTCAAGCGGGGCTTGAGTTTGCCTATGTTCCGATCTTTCCGCAAACCGGGATCACGCAGGAGGCGGTAGCGCAGTTCTCGGATGCGCTGGCGACGCTGCCAAAGCCGATGCTGGCCTATTGCCGTTCGGGCGCCCGTTCGACCAATCTGTTCAACGCCAGTTCCACCACCGCCTAGGGCAGCCGTCCTTCACGGTGAGGGGGAGGCGCTGCCTCAAAACCCCGAAGGCGCCGGCGTTAAAGATATTTGACGTGGCGAATGGCTCGGTTGGCGCAAAAATGGCTGTAGCCGGGCGGCGCTTGCAGCCGCATGTGAGACGCCGCGCCCGGTGTTCGGTGCCGCTCCCGGATCGGGGCATGCCGCGGTCGCGGCCCCGTAACCGGTGCCCGGTCCCAAGAGGCGCCCCGCACCAGGCCCTGCGGTTTTCCGGGTACCCGGCACCAGGGCATCCGCGCTGGCAAACGCCGGACAGCCTCGGCCGCCGGACAGGCCCCATGCCCGGGTGTGTGGCAATCCGACAAGGGACGCGTTCAGGCGCAAAGAGGGCGGGTGAGGGGCGTCTTCGGGCCGCACGGGATCCGAACGCAGCATCGGCAGCGTTGGGATCGCGCTTGTTTCAGTTTGGGGGGCGCCTGCGCGGTGCCGCCTGTCTGGCGCGTCGCGTCCGCGCGATGCGGCGCAGCCGGACGTCGGTCTGAAATCCGGTGCGGTTACGGGCGACATGCGCGCCGGGTCCCTGGCGCACGGCGCCGTGGGTCCTCGGTCTCGCGGCGATGGACGCCAGCGCGGCGCCGGGTTGCCTCAGCCGCCCGTGTGGCTCATATGCCGGGTCATCCGCCCGCCGGCCTTTTGGCGTGAATAGTCGAAATCATGGCCCTTCGGCTTGCGCGCGATAGCGGCCCGGATCGCTGCATCAAGCGCGGCGTCCCCCGGCGCTTGGCGCAAAACCCGGCGAAGATCGGCTTCGTCTTCCTGGCCGAGACACATGAACAATTGCCCTGTGCAGGTCAGCCGCACCCGGTTGCAGCTTTCGCAGAAATTATGGCTGAGCGGCGTGATAAATCCAATGCGCCCGCCGGTTTCGGCTGCGCGGACATAGCGCGCGGGGCCGCCGGTGCGGTCGGGCAGGTCGATCAGCGTGTATTCGCGGGCCAGATGCGCGCGGACATCGTTCAGCGACCAATATTGATCCAGCCGCAGCCCGTCGCCCGCCCCAATCGCTGCCAGCTGTTCGGCCCCGGCTCACGCCCCG
>CALCPC010000848.1 GCA_937900975.1 uncultured Paracoccaceae bacterium | reverse complement strand
GGCCGGCGTCGGTGAGTTATCTTGTGGGTCAGGATATGACCGGAGGCGATGGCGCGGCCGACATTCTGCATGGCTGCACGAGCTCGGTTGCAAAGTGTGAGATCGCTGTGATTGTCGGCCCCAATGGCGCTGGCAAATCGACGGCGATGAAGGCCATCTTTGGACTGTTGCCGCTGCGGGGCGGCACGGTGCGCTTGGGCGACGCGGACATCACGGGGCTAAGCCCGCAAGCGCGGGTGCGCGCGGGGATGGGGTTCGTGCCGCAAACGGCGAATGTCTTCCCCTCGCTCACCGTGCGCGAAAACCTGGAGATGGGCGGCTTTATTCGCGGCGACGCGTTCGAGGATACGATCGCGCGGATCTACGATCTTTTTCCGGTGCTAAAGGACAAAGCGCGCCAGCCCGCCGGGCAGCTTTCGGGCGGGCAGCGTCAGCAAGTGGCCGTGGGCCGCGCACTGATGCCGGAACCTGCCGTGCTGATGCTGGACGAGCCGACCGCCGGCGTTTCCCCCATTGTGATGGATGAGCTTTTCGACAAAATCCTGGATGTGGCGGCCACGGGCATCGCCATCCTGATGGTGGAACAAAACGCCAAACAGGCGCTGAACATCGCGGACCGGGGCTATGTGCTGGTGCAGGGGCGCAACCGGTTTACCGACACGGGCGCGGCGCTGTTGGCCGACCCGCAAGTGCGCGCGAGTTTTTTGGGGGGGTAGTGCGGCATCCGGGCGGATCAGAGGAGAGAACATGTGTTGGCGCGGGCGCGCGGCTGCGCGCGGACCTGCCGCTCGATCCCCATCGCTTTGGCCCAGCGCAGACACGCGCTGGCTGCGGCGCGACACGAAGACCGACAACCCGAGGTGTGCTGTGGAGAGTTTAAACGCGCTGGTTTTGTTTGCAAATTTCGTGCTGTTTCCGGCCACGGCCTATGGCGCGCAACTGGCACTTGGGGCTTTGGGCGTCACGATCAGCTATGCCGTGTTGCGGTTCTCGAATTTTGCGCATGGCGACTTGATGGCGTTCGGGACCATGGCCGTGATCCTGGTCACCTGGGGCCTGCAAGGTCTGGGCGTAGCGGCGGGGCCTTTGCCGACGGCGCTGTTGGCGCTGCCGTTCGGGATCGTTGCGGCGGTTGGGCTGACGCTTTTCTTCGACCGGACCGTTTATCGGTTCTACCGCGCTGCGCGCGCGGCGCCGGTCGTCTTTGTGATCGCGTCGGTCGGCGTCATGTTCATGATCAATGGCATCGTGCGGCTGATTATCGGCCCCGACGACCAACGCTTTGCCGATGGTGAGCGGTTTTTGATCCGCGCGCGGGAGTTTCGCGAGATGACCGGCCTGGCCGAGGGGTTGGCCATTCGCACCACCCAAGTGCTTACCCTGGCCGTCGCCATTGGCGTTGTGATCGCGCTGTTTTACTTTCTAAACCGCACCCGCATGGGCAAGGCGATGCGGGCCTATTCCGACAACGAGGATCTGGCGCTGCTGTCGGGCATCAACCCTGACCGCGTTGTCCTTTACACCTGGATCATAGCAGCCGCGCTGGCGACCATTGCGGGGACGCTTTACGGTCTCGACAAGTCTTTCAAACCCTTCACGTATTTCCAGCTTTTGCTGCCGATCTTTGCCGCGGCGATTGTCGGTGGGATCGGCAATCCGGTGGGCGCCATCGCGGGCGGGTTTTTGATCGCGTTCTCAGAGGTGATGGTGACCTACGCCTACAAGAAGTTTCTGGACTACCTCGTCCCGTTTTGGGAGCCGGAGGGGCTGCTCCAGCTTCTGTCCACCGATTACAAATTCGCCGTCTCGTTTGTCATCCTGGTCGTGGTGCTTCTGGTGCGACCGACCGGCATTTTCCGGGGGCAAGTGATATGAGAACGGTGGTTCTTTACGCTGCGATGGCGCTCCTGCTCCTGCTTGTGGCCATGTTTCAAAGTGTCAATGTGGCGCTCGCGATCTTAAACATGTCGATCATCTCCGCTGTTATGGCGTTGGGTGTAAACATCCAATG
>CALCPC010000847.1 GCA_937900975.1 uncultured Paracoccaceae bacterium | reverse complement strand
CCCATCCACCCCAGCCCATTGTTGCCGAAAACCGACACAAGAAACGGACCGATGGTGACAAGCGCGAAAAGCCCATAGACGATTGTCGGGATCCCGGCCAACACCTCAAGCGCCGGTTTGGCGATGGCGCGCACGCGCGGCGTTGCATATTCGGCCAGATAAATCGCCGAGAAAAGGCCGCTGGGCACAGCAACCGTCAGCGCGATCAACGTTTTGTATAACGTGCACCTAAGCAGCTGAATGATCCCAAGCTCGGACCCGCCGCCAAAGCTTGGCGCCCAGGTCAGGCCGAAGAAAAACTCCGATGGGGTGTAGAGGCTGAAAAAATTCGACGTCTCGATCAGCATCGACATGACGATCCCGACCGTTGTCAGGATGGCGATTGTGGATGCGCCGATCAGCAGGTATTCGACGGCTTTCTCGGTGATGTTCCGCGCGCGGAGCGCCGGCGCGATGCGTTGAAAGCTGTAGTAAAGCCCACCGGCGGCGACCAAAAGCACGACAACCGTCCGCAAAAGGCCCAGACGATTGTCGAGGTTGCGCATCTGGCGCGCGGCATTGACGGTGAATTGCTCGACGTTGGATCCGACGGCAACACCGACCTCTCCCAAACGCTCTCGCAACAGCGTCATGTCCGCGCGCATCGACGCGATCTGAGCATCGGTCATCGCACCCTCGCGGACGGCGATCTCAAACCCCTCGGCCACCCGGCGCACATCGCTCATCGCAAGGCCCGCGGCGTCGGCGTCGGCGCGAAGTTCAGCGGGCAGATTGGCCGAAACCGTCGCCCCGACATAGATCGGCTGGATCATTTGCCAGATGAGCAAAAGCAGAAGCGCCGGCACAACGGCAAAGAGAAAAACGCTGTAACCGTAATAAGATGGCAGGGAGTGGAGGGTGCGCGGATCGCCCTCCGAGACCTTTATTGCCTTTTGGCGCGCAACAAAGAACCCAACGACCGCCATGCCGATAACGCACAGGATCAACCAAGAGACTGCCATAAATGCCTCCGAGGGCGCTGCAGAGAACCGGCCGGGGCCGTCCCGAATTCGGTGGGCCGAGATCCCGGCCCGGAGAGGGATACGCCGGCCCGGGGGCCGGCGCAGGACGCGTCAGGGGGAGAGTTACATCGCCTCTTCTTCAGAGACGGACGCTTGCGTGCCGCTCAACTCAGGGTCGGCAACCAGGCCGTAGGCGGCCAGCGGGCCGAACGGGCCGGCGATGTCGTCGGACACGAAGAACTCAGCAAATTCCTTCAGGCCCGGGATGACGCCGATATGCGCCTTCTTGATGTAGAAGTAGAGCGGCCGCGAGACGGGATATTCGCCGGTCGAGATCGTCTCGGTCGACGGGGTCACGCCCGACATGGTGGCAACTTGCAGCTTGTCGGTGTTCTGCTCATAGAACGCGAGGCCGAAGACGCCGATGCCGTCTTTGTTGCTGTCGATGGAGGCCAGCGTTTCGGTGTAGTCGCCATCGATATCGACCGACACGCCGTCGGTTCGAACGCTGATACAGGCGTCTTCGGCATCGTCTTCGGACATGCCCGCCGCCATCATCGCCTCGAACGCGCCGGTCGCTTCACAGCCGGCTGCGATGACCTTCTCTTCGAAGACTTCGCGCGTGCCGTGCTTGGTGCCGGGGATATAGGCCGCGATGGGCTGCGCCGGGAAATCCGGGTTCACTTCGTTCCACATCGTGTAAGGGTTGTCGACGAGCGCGCCGTCAACCATCACTTTCGGGCCGAGCGCGTTGAACCAGTCGCTGGGCGTGAAGGCAAAGCTCGGCCCGTCGATGTCGGACGCGAACACAATCCCGTCATACCCGATACGAACCTCGATGATTTCGTTCACGCCAGCCTCGGCACAGGCCGCGATCTCTCGGTCGCGGATCTTGCGGGAGGCATTGGCAATGTCGATCGTGTTTTCGCCGACGCCGTCGCAAAAGCGCTTCAGCCCAGCCGAGGATCCACCGGATTCAACGACAGGGGTCGGAAACTCAAAGTTCTCACCAAAGGCTTCGGCGACGATCGAGGCATAGGGCAGCACGGTGGACGAACCGGCAACC
The DNA here is from genome assembly GCA_937900975.1 of uncultured Paracoccaceae bacterium. Taxonomy (GTDB): domain Bacteria; phylum Pseudomonadota; class Alphaproteobacteria; order Rhodobacterales; family Rhodobacteraceae; genus Algicella. The sequence goes on along the minus strand of CALCPC010000847.1, from coordinate 1,476 downwards.
TGGACCTGATCACGGGCTTGGGCAGCACCTGCAGCGATTGCCGCGGCCGCAGCCAGCGCGATGGAAGTGGTCAGTTTCACGGGGACTCTCCGTTGTCACGTTTGCTAGGGATCACAAGGTTTCTTTCCTTGTGTGCGCGGCATTCTGCACCGCCGCTGCGGCAGGTTTATTACCGATTGGCGACAGTTTGATGACGCTTCATGTCCCTGTTTTTGCGACCTTTTCCCGGGCCTCACCTGAGTCTGTCTCGGGCAGCCACAGGGTGAAGACGCTGCCGTCGCCTGGCTGCGACTCGATCCCCAATGTGCCAGAGTGCCGCGTCAGGATGTGCTTGGTGATCGCAAGGCCAAGGCCCGTGCCATCGCGGGTTGAGCCCGCGCCGGCGCGAAAAAAGCGCTCGGTCAGCCGGTGCAAATGCTCACGCGCGATCCCCGGCCCCTCATCGATGACGCTGACGCCCGAAAGGCCCGGAAACTTGCTGCTGGGCTCTGCGGCCGCGACGCGGACCCGGGTGCCGGCGCCGCCGTATTTGATCGCATTGTCGATCAGATTGACGACCACCTGCGACAGCTGATCGCGGTCGCCAAGGACGGTCGGTCCCGGCCGCCCGGCACCGATTTCGATCTGCAGCAGAACCTCATTTTGCGAGGCAAGCGGGAACAGCGCATGCGCGGCCTCTGCAGCGATGTCATGCAGGTCGAGCGGCTCTTCTGGTCGGATATGCGCGCTCATCTCGATCCGGCTGAGGTTCATCAGGTCGTCGACCAGCCGCTGCATCCGTTGGGCCTGCGACAGCATGATGTCGAGAAAAAGCTCCCGCGCGGGGCCGTCGTCGCGGGCATGGCCCTGCAGGGTTTCGATGTAGCCCAGGATCGAGGCCAGCGGCGTGCGCAGCTCATGACTGGCGTTGGCGATGAAATCGGAGCGCGCCTTTAAGATCAAGCGGTCGCGGGTGCGATCCTCAACCTGCACGATGATCTGATCTTCATCGCCGAAATCGCCAGCGCCGGCGGGCAGCATCGAGGCGCGCGCCTCAAAAAATCGCTCCCGCTCCATCATCAGCGAAAAGCTGCAGGACACGTCCTGGCGGTCTTCGCGGATCGTCTCCAACGCCTCCATGAACGCCGGGGCCCGGATCATCGCGGTATAGTGGGCGCCTTGGGCGATACGGGGCAGGATCGCCGTGGCCGCCGGGTTGGCATAGGTCAGGCGGCCCGACTGAGAGATCACCAAAAGCGGCGCCGGCATCCGGTAGAGCAGCGCCTGGCCGAAGCCGGTTTTCAACGCAACGGGGGAGGCCGATTGCGGGCCCCGCGCCTCGGCCTTTTGCCCGGTTCGCATCAAAAGACCGAGACCAAGCAGCACAACCGCGCCAAAGACCGCCCCCCAGCCCGGCAGCCCAAAAGCCGCCAAGCCAAGCGCGCCCCCCGCGCCAAGCCCAGCAGGGCCCCGGGCAGAAGGGTACGGGTAGGGGGG
>CALCPC010000846.1 GCA_937900975.1 uncultured Paracoccaceae bacterium | reverse complement strand
TATCAAGGCCCGCGTCCTCTAGCGCGACTTGCGGGGTAACGCCGCATGCCCAAACGACCGTCACTTGCCCCACCCCTACCGGCGCATGGTCGCCCCAGTCCGGGCGTTCGAGCTCGGCGATGCCGATGGTCTCGGGCGCGCCGGCATGGACGGGCGCGCCATGGGCCAGCGGAAACGCCGCGGCGATGGTTTTGGCCCGGGCCACATCCTCGGCCGCGATGGCGCGCATGCTGACAACCATCGCGCCGCCGAAAGGCCCAGCGGGAACCGTTGGAATGTTCGTGCGGTACATCGGCACCGTTGTGTCTTGATCGATATGCCAAAGCGGAATGCCGGCGGCGATCAACGCGGCCTCGAACGTGAACGAACAGCCGATGGCGAAGGCGACGAAATCGGGCTCCCACAAGGCCGAGATATCGCTGACGGTCTCGGCCAAAATCCCGTTGCGATAGACGTTGTAGGCCGGCACATCGGTGCGAATATCGATGTCGCCGAGCGTCGGCATTGCCGCCGCGCCTGTGTCGCTGACGCCGACCAGCGGGCAGGGTTTGGGGTTGCGCTGGCAAAAGCGCATGAAGTCCAGCGCAGCGCCCGCGCGCATGATCGCGATATTGGCCTGCAACACCCCGGCGGCGAGACCGGCTGTGTGGCTGGCATAGTGCCCCGCACGGATCGCGTGGCGGATCTCTGCCACGCTGGCGCGTCGCAGCTTTTGGTAACTCGGTGCTGGGATATCCTCCATCCCGACAGCGTGCTACAGCGACGATATCAGCGCAAATTGAAAAAACTTGGCGCCGGCAATCAGGTTTTCTGATATCCCTTGGCCACATCCACCGCCATCGCCGCGAACCGCGCGAACAGCGGGTTGGGCGGTTCCGCCACCCAGGAGGCTGTGAAAACCAGCGGCGCGGGTCGCCAGCCGGGGTCGAATTCAACGATCCGGCGGTCGGCGACAAACGGCGCCCCCATCACCCGCGGCAAGGCGGCGACGCCGATCCCCGCCTCCACCAACCGGAAACACGCCGACAGCGACGAGGAGGTGAAGATCCGCACGCCGGGCCCCACCACATCGATCAGCGTCGCCCGCAACTCTCGAAACGGGCGGGTTTGGCGCAGGTAAGTGATGACCGGCCGCGAGAGAAGCGGCGCATCCTCTGCCGCCATCCCGGCCGCAGCGTACCAGGCCAGATCGAAGGCGGGCAGGGGGATGTTGTCGACATTGGGCTCTGAAATCGGGCCAAGAAGAAACGCCAGGTCGACCTCCCGCTCAAAAAGCGCGGTCCGCAGATTGGGCGTGATATCGACGCTGAGTTCCACCATCACGGACGGGTATTCCCGGTGCAACCGCGAGATCAGGTCGGGCAGCCAGGTTTGCGTCACCGTCTCGGCGGCGCCGATCCGCAGATACCCCTCCTCGGCGCGCGGCGTGACCAGATCGCGCGCAACCAGGGCCGTCAGATGCGCAAACCGCTCCGCATGGCGGGACAGGATCTCCCCATCCCGGGTGGGCCGAAGGCCGGTGGCTGTCCGTTCGAACAACGTCGTCCCAAGGCTTTCTTCCAACGCCTTGATGCGGGCCGACACCGCCGGCTGGCTTAAATTCAATCGCTTTGCCGCGCGATTGACCCCGCCCTGGTCCAGCACCGCAAGAAAGGTCCGAAGCTGATCGAGATTGAGGTTTTTCATCTTGCGCACGCCCCTTTGGCAGGATTGCACTACGCGCGGGCCGCGGCAAACGAAAGGGAACGCGATGCTGGAGTTTGAGACACCGGATGGCCGCATCGCGGTGGCGATCCAGCGGTTGGTGATCGCCGGCTGGACCGGCCGCGACAGCGCCGCAGTCCAGCATCATATCGCGGAGCTTGCCGCGCTGGGTGTCGCGCCGCCGTCCACAACGCCGCTGTTCTACCAGGTGTCGGCGGCGCTGGCCACGCAGGCCGCACGGATCCAAGTGCTGGGAGCCGCGACCTCGGGCGAGGTGGAGCCGCTGGTGATCAATGTGGATGGGACGCTGTGGCTTGGCCTTGGCTCTGACCACACCGACCGGCAGCTTGAGGCCGTGTCGGTGGCGCAGTCCAAGCAAGCCTGCGCGAAGGTTCTGTCGCACAAGCTTTGGCCGCTGGCGGCGGTGGCCGACCGGCTGGATGCGCTGGCACTGCGCGCCGAGATCGATGGCGGCACGCTTTATCAAGACGGGAGCCTGGCTGCGATCCTGCCGCTGTCTGGGCTGATCGCGGCGGCGGACCTTCAGCCCGGCGATGCGATGCTGTGCGGTACGCTGCCAGCCATCGGCGGCGTGCGTCCGGCGACAAGCTATAGGATGTCGCTGACCGACCAAACGCTTGGCACGATTGCGCTGCAGTATGACTGCGATGTGCTAGAGCCGGTGGCTTAAAGGGGTCTTGCCGTGGCTGGCCCTTGGGCCACGTGCAGGGGTAGGCGCCCAAAACGGCCCCGCCTGGCGGGATGGCGCATCCGGGACGCAAAGCGTTGGGTGAAAAACCTGAACGCCAGGACACTGCCTGAAACCAAAGAATTCAATGGCTTGTAAGGGGATTGATGTTTCAGGTTTTTCACGAAACGCTCTCGACAGGCCACCGCCCCGGCCCCCTTGTCTTATAGGTCTGAAAAGGAGATCCATGTCCGACCCCACCCTCACCCCGACGATCGCGACGACGATTTTTGTTTTGTCCTGCCTCGCCGGGTATCAGTATCGGCGCGTGTGGAAGGCTGAGGGCCCGGTCTGGCAGCTTTGGATCTTTGGCCTTGTCGCGGCCTGCGGTCTGGCGGTCCTGGGCTTTGTGCCGCTGACAGTTACCGGCTAGCGGCATCCCTTGCCATCCGACGCGTTGCCAACCCGCCGGCGCAGCCCCGGAATGCCGATGCCGCGCCCGGTGCCTTAGGCCCCCCGGCCGGCGGGGCGTCTTGGGTTTCGGCGCAGCGCCCGACGCGCAATCATCGGCGGCGCGAAAACACGCATTGGCGCGGCGTCTTAGTCGGCCGCGCGCTCCAGCATGCGCTTGGCGCGGGGGCAGTCCAAACGCTCTCGCAACGGGCTGTTTGGGTCGATCTCTTTCTTGCAGACCAAGCATTGGTCGGCATCGCCGATGGCGTTGAGCCCGCCGCAGCTGCCTTTGATCCGGCGCCCCATCAGGATCACGCCGAGCGCCATGCCAAGCATCACGATCAGCAGCAAGAGGAACGATAGGAGAAACGTCTCCAAGCGGCATTCCTTTCCCAGGTTACGCGGTCAGCGCCTTGAACCGGCTGCTTTCCACCGTTTTGAAGCCGAGCGTTGGTGCGGCGTGGTCACGCTCCACGAACAGCACGGCGATGCCCTCCCGCTCTGCCACGGCGAGGCCGTGTTCCCGGCCCAAGGTCAGCATCGCAGTGGCCCAGGCGTCGGCAAGCATCGCTGAGGCGGCCAGAACCGCGGCCGAGGCGGTTTTGTGCTGGAGCGGGCGACCGGTCGTCGGATCGATGACATGCGGGTAGCGTTGTCCGTCTTCCTCAAAATAATTGCGGTAGTCGCCCGACGACGCAAGGCCAAGGCCCGACACGCCAACGACACCCATCACACCCCGCTCCGACGCGCTGGGTGTCTCAATTCCGATTTGCCAAGGCAGGCCATCGGGGTTGCGCCCGGCGGCATAAAGATCGCCCCCGATCTCGACCAGGTAGTCGCGGATGCCCAACGTCTCTAGCGCCGCACCGCCGCGGTCGGCGCCGTGGCCCTTGCCGATCGCGGCCAGATAGACCTGCGTGCCTGGCTGGGTTTTCCGCAACACACCCTGCCCGATTTCCAGCGTGTTGGCGTGGCCAGAGCGGGCGAGGGCCGCCTCGACCGCCGCTGCGGCCGGCATGTCGCCCGCGCCGGGGGCGCCAAACCCCCAAAGCTCAATCAACGGGCCTATGGTGGTGTCAAACCGCCCTTCGCTGGCCCGATGGACCGTTTCGGCGGCGGCCATAACGGTGTCGAGCGCGCCCGAAACAGGGGTCGGGGCGTCGGTGCCCGCGTTAAAGCGCGAGATTTCGGATGCGGGATCCCAGTTCGACATCTCGGCGTTGACAGTGTCGAGCGCGCGCGCAATTGCCGCACGAATTTCACCCTCGGAAAGGCGCCCGGATGGGTCCTGTGCCACCACCGTATACGTTGTGCCCATTGTGACGCCGGCGATCTCAAAAACGGAGTCTCCGGGCTTGCACGCCATCAGTGCCAGCGGCAGAGCCAAAAAAGACCGACGATACAACGATGTGGGGGTCACCACGGGCGCACCTCTCTTCTTCATAGGGTCAAGCGCGACGCAAACACGCATGGCGCATCTCTACGGTATCAATGGTCATTTCAACAAAAAAGTATTAGGTCATACTGAAGCAGAGCCCGTGCGTTCTCCCCCGCACGCGCTGTCACATCAAAGGAAACCGCCCGTGCAACGATTTACGCTGCGCAAAGGTCTTAATGTCCCCATCGCCGGTGCACCGGACACCTCGATTGTTCCGGGCCCCGCTGTTAAAACGGTTGCCCTGGTTGGTGCCGACTATCTTGGCGCAAAACCTAGGATCGAAATCGAAGAAGGCGATACCGTTGCGGCCGGTACGCCGATTTTTTTCGATAAAGACATTCCGGAGGCGAAGGTTGTCTCGCCGGTCTCGGGGCGCGTGAAGGCGATAAACCGGGGCGCGCGGCGGAAGTTGATCAGCATCGAGATCACGGTCGATGAGGGCGCTGCCCCGCCCGTCGATTTTTCCAAGACCGGCGATGTCGAGACCCGCGCTGGATTGGTGGAGCGGTTGTGCGCGGCCGGGCTTTGGACCGCGTTTCGCACCCGCCCCTATTCCAAGGTGCCGGCGCCCGATACCGTGCCCGCGGCGATCTTTGTCACCGCGCTCGACACAGAGCCGTTGGCGCCGGACCCCGCACACGCGATCCTGGAAGAGCGGGAGGCGTTCGCGACCGGCCTTGGCGCCATCGCGCGGCTGACAGAGGGGAAGACGTATCTTTGCCAGGCCGAGGGCGACCCTTTGCCCGGCGGCGATCAGGAGGGGGTGGAACCCGTGGCCTTTTCCGGGCCGCATCCCGCCGGGCTGGCCGGGACCCATATCCATTTCCTGCAACCGCCCACCGGCGGCGCCTCGGTTTGGACCATCGGGTACACCGACGTGATCATGGTGGGCCGGCTCCTTTTGACCGGGACATACGATGCGCGCACGATCATCTCGCTGGCCGGTCCGATCTGTGCGCGTCCGCGGCTGATCCGCACCATTGCCGGCGCCTCGATGCTGGAGCTGGCAGAGGCGGATCTGCCCGACGACCTGGATTACCGGATCATCTCGGGCTCGGTCCTGTCGGGTCGCGCTGGCGCGGGGCCAGAGGCATATCTGGGCCGTTATGCCCGCCAGATCACGCTGATCGAAGAGGATAAAAAGCAAATCCCGATGGGCTGGATCCGCCCGATGCTGTCGAAATACGCGGTGCAGCCCGTGCTTGGCTCTGCCATGGCGAAGCGGGAGTATCCCTTGACCTCCAACCTCAATGGCGGACGCCGCGCGATGGTCCCGCTGGGGACGTTCGAGACGCTGATGCCACAGGATTACCTGCCGACGCAGCTGCTGCGCGCGTTGCTTGTCATGGACACCGACCAAGCGCAGGCGCTTGGCGCGATGGAATTGGATGAGGAGGATCTGGGCCTTGTCGGGTTCGCCTGTCCTGCGAAATACGAATATGGCCTCGCGCTGCGCGATTGCCTCACGAAGATCGAGAAAGAGGGTTAAGCCTTGGGTCTGCGAAGCTTTTTTGACCGGTTAGAGCCAGCGTTCCAGCGCGGCGGCAAGTGGGAGAAATACTTTCCGCTGTACGAAATGGTGGAAAGCTTCCTTTACACGCCGAAGACGGTAACAACGGCGGCGCCGCACGCGCGATCCTACATCGATATGAAGCGGATCATGACCTATGTCGTTCTCGCGACGGTCCCGTGCATCATGATGGCGCTTTACAACACGGGCTATCAGACCAACCTTGCGATTGCGGATCATGGGCCTTCGGGCTGGCGTGCTGGGCTGCTGGAGGTGTTGGGCATCGGGTTCAACCCCGCGAACCCGCTGGCCAACATGATCCATGGGTTTCTGTACTTTCTGCCGATCTACGTGACCACCCTTGTCGCCGGCGGCGTGTGCGAGGTTATTTTCTCTATCGTCCGGCGTCACGAGGTGAACGAAGGCTTTCTTGTCACCTCGATGCTCTACACGCTGATCCTGCCGGCGACCACGCCGCTGTGGCAGGTGGCGCTTGGCATCATTTTCGGCGTCGTGATCGGGAAAGAGGTCTTCGGCGGCACGGGAAAGAACTTTCTCAACCCCGCGCTGACGTGACGGGCGTTCCTTTACTTTGCTTATCCCGCGCATCTTTCTGGCGACAGTGTTTGGGTGCCGGTCGACGGCTATTCCGGCGCGACGGCGCTGGCCGTCTCTGCGTCGGACGGGTTTCAGGAGCTGGCCGCGCGGGGCATGACCTGGTGGGACAGTTTCGTGGGCGTTGTCCCCGGCTCGCTGGGGGAGACGTCGACGCTGGCCGCCATGCTGGGATTGGCGTTTCTTCTGGCGACGCGGATCGCGAATTACCGGATGGTTTTGGGGTGTTTGGGCGGCATGACCGTTTTCTCGACCCTCCTAAATCTCATCGGTTCGGACTCCAATCCGATGTTCGCGATGCCCTGGTATTGGCATCTGGTGCTTGGCGGTTATGCGTTCGGGCTGGTTTTCATGGTGACAGAGCCCGTGTCCGGCGCCCACACCAATATGGGGCGCTATATTTACGGTGCGCTGATCGGGGTGATGGTGGTGATGATCCGCGTCATCAACCCAGCGTTCCCAGAGGGCATGATGCTGGCCATCCTTTTCGGCAACGTCTTCGCGCCACTGATCGATTATTTCGTGGTGCAAGCCAACATTAAGCGGAGGGCGAAGCGGCATGCCTGACGACCCTGAAACCCCCAACAAAGCCCCGGGCTTTGTCCGCCGGTTCCTGGCAATGCCGCCCGACTCTGTGGGTAAGACGGTGCTCGTTGCCGTGGCGCTGTGCCTTGTCGCCTCGATGGTTGTTTCGGCCGCCGCAGTCGCGCTGCGCCCCTTGCAGACGGTCAACGCCCTTAAAGACAAGCAAATCAACATCCTGCAAGTCGCCGGGATTTATGAACCCGGCACGGATGTGGTCGAAGCGTTCCAAGCGTTCGAGCCCCAGGTTTAGGAGCTTTCGACCGGCGCTTTCACTGAGGCGTTTGATCCGGCCAGCTTTGACGACCGCGCAGCCGCGGACGCTCCCGCGACATCGCGGGCGCTGGACGACGACCCCGCGGGGATCGGCCGGCAGGCCGATTACGTCACCGTCTACCTCCTGCGTGCCCCCGGCGGCGACATCGACAAGGTGATCCTGCCGATCCACGGTTACGGGCTTTGGTCGACGCTGTACGGCTATATCGCGGTGGAGGAGAACGGCAACGACATCTACGGTTTGCAGTTCTATGATCATGCCGAGACGCCGGGTCTTGGCGCGGAGGTCGACAATCCGCGGTGGAAAGCGCTTTGGAACGGCAAAAAGCTTGCCGATGAGGACGGGACGCTACAAATCAGCGTCACCAAAACGCCGCCGCCCGCGGGTGAAGAGTATCATATCGACGCGCTGGCGGGGGCCACGCTGACCACGGTCGGCGTGCACAACCTCGTCAACTTCTGGATGGGGGAGGCGGGTTACGGCCCGTTCCTCGACAACCTGAAATCAGGGGGGGTGTGATGGCCCATAAACGCCGAGAGATGCTGGTCGATCCGCTGGTCGACAACAACCCGATCACGCTTCAGGTGCTGGGGATCTGCTCGGCACTGGCCGTCACATCCTCGTTGCAGGTGGCCTTCGTGATGGCCATCGCGGTGACCTTTGTCACCGGGTTTTCGTCGATGTTCATCTCGATGATCCGCAGCCAGATCCCGGGCTCTATTCGGATCATCGTGCAGATGGTCATCATCGCCTCGCTGGTCATTCTGGTCGATCAGCTTTTGAAGGCCATCGCCTACGAGATTTCCAAAACGCTTTCGGTGTTTGTCGGTCTCATCATCACCAACTGCATCGTGATGGGCCGGGCTGAGGCGTTCGCGATGAAAAACCCGCCGCTCGACAGCTTTATCGACGGGGTCGGCAACGGGCTGGGCTACGGGCTGATCCTGATGCTGGTCGGCTTCGTGCGAGAGCTTTTCGGCGCAGGCAGTCTTTTTGGCATCACCATTTTCGAGACAGTCAACAATGGCGGTTGGTATGTGCCCAACGGCATGCTGCTGCTGCCACCTTCGGCCTTTTTCATCATCGGTCTGATCATCTGGATCTTCCGCGCCTGGAAACCCGCGCAAGTCGAAGAGCGCGAATATAAGATCCAAGCGGTGGAGGCGCACTAAGATGGAGGCCTATCTCGCCCTCGCCGTCAAAGCGATCTTCGTCGAAAACCTGGCGTTGTCGTTTTTTCTTGGCATGTGCACCTTCATTGCGGTGTCGAAAAAGATCGCCACCGCCATCGGGCTCGGCATCTCGGTGATGATCGTGCAGGCGATCACAGTGCCCGCCAACAACCTGATCCTGAACTACCTTCTCGCCCCCGGCGCCCTGTCTTGGGCCGGGTTTTCGGAGGTCGATCTGACCTTTCTTGGGCTGATCTCCTATATCGGTGTGATCGCGGCGCTGGTGCAGATCCTTGAGATGGTGCTCGATAAGTATTTCCCGCCGCTCTACAACGCGCTTGGGGTGTTCCTGCCCCTGATAACGGTCAACTGCGCCATTCTTGGCGGTTCGCTCTTTATGGTGGAACGGGACTACAATTTCGCGGAATCGGTGACCTATGGCGTCTCGTCTGGGTTCGGCTGGGCGCTGGCGATCACTGCGATGGCCGGTGTGCGGGAAAAACTAAAATATTCCGACATCCCCGACGGTCTGCAGGGGCTTGGCATCACGTTCATCACCGCGGGGCTGATGGCGATGGCCTTCATGTCCTTTTCCGGCGTCAAACTTTAAAGGATCGGCTTTATGGCAACCTTCGGCCTTGGCATATTTCTCTTCACGCTGATTGTTCTGGCGCTGGTGACGGTGATCCTTGCCGCCCGGTCCCGCCTGGTGTCCAGCGGCAATGTCAACATCACCATCAATGGCGAAAAGACGATCTCGGTTCCCGCGGGCGGTAAGCTGTTGCAGACGCTGGCCGAGCAAAAGCTGTTCGTGCCCTCGGCCTGCGGCGGGGGCGGCACCTGCGCGCAATGCCGGGTCAAGATCCACTCTGGCGGCGGTTCGATCCTGCCGACGGAGGAAAGCCACATCACCAAGCGGGAGGCCGCAGGCGGCGACCGCCTGTCCTGCCAGGTTGCCGTCAAGCAGGACATGGAGGTGGAGGTCCCGGAGGAAGTCTTCGGCGTCAAGAAATGGGAATGCACCGTCGTCTCCAACGACAACGTCGCCACCTTTATCAAAGCGCTGGTTCTGAAACTGCCCGAGGGGGAGGACGTGAATTTCCGCGCCGGCGGCTATATCCAGATCGAGGCGCCGGCGCATCACGTCAAATATGCCGATTTCGATGTGGAGGAGGAGTATCGCGAGGATTGGGACAAGTTCAATCTTTGGCAATACGAGTCCCATGTGGCGGAGCCCATCGAGCGCGCGTATTCGATGGCCAACTACCCCGAAGAGAAGGGCATGATCATGTTGAATGTCCGCGTGGCCTCACCGCCGCCGAGGACGGAGGGGATCCCGCCGGGGCGGATGTCATCTTACATCTTCAATCTCAAGCCCGGCGATAAAGTCACAATCTCAGGGCCGTTCGGCGAGTTTTTTGCGCGGAAGACGCAAAAAGAGATGGTCTTCATCGGTGGTGGCGCCGGAATGGCGCCGATGCGCAGCCACATCTTCGACCAGTTGAAGCGGCTGAAGAACCGTGATCGGAAGATTACCTTTTGGTATGGCGCGCGGTCGAAGCGAGAGATGTTCTTTGTCGAGGATTTTGACGCGCTGGCGGCGGAGTTTCCGAACTTCACATGGCATGTGGCGCTGTCCGATGCGCTGCCAGAGGATGAATGGACGGGATATACCGGGTTTATCCACAACGTCCTTTTCAACGAGTATCTAAAGGATCACCCCGCCCCCGAGGATTGTGAGTTCTACATGTGCGGGCCGCCGATGATGAACGTCTCTTGCATCAATATGTTGTTGGATATCGGCGTCGATCGCGATGACATCATGTTGGACGATTTCGGCGGCTGACCAGGCCGGGCCATAGCGAACGTCGAACCGGCACCGGGCCGTTGTCCCGAATAGGGCGGCGGTCGCGCTGGGTCGGGCCATCGCCGTCTTCGACGGCGCTTGCGGCAAAGCCGCAAGGGTCTCGAACGCGTTCGAGACCATGGCCCTTGCCGCCGCTCTTCGCTGACACGTGTCGCGCATTTGCTGAGGGTTCGCCGCCTCAAAGCACCCAAGGCGCCGGTTTCAAACACGTTTTAGGGTTACGGGCTTTTCAGTCCGACCGAAAAACGCACTAAGCGGTCGCCTTCCAAAACCCTGAGATCCGCAAATCATCCGCCGCGCGGCCGAGCGCTTTGGCAGCGGCTCGAAGGTCCGCCGCTTGTCCTTTCTCCCCCGCGAACCAGACTACGGCGTCGGGGTTGGCGCGCATCGCAGCCTCCGTCGCCGGGCCAAGCGCGTCGCCTTCATCGCGGGCCAGCCAAGTCACTCGGAACCCCGCCGGGATCGGCAGGGGATAGCCGCAGGCGGACCCGTCCTTTGCTTCCAGCAGGATTTGCCCGGTTGCGTCGGCGGGCAGGTTTTCAAGCAGCCGTGCGGCCGCCGGAAACCCGGTCTCGTCGCTGGCCATCAAAAGCCGTTTGGCCGAAAGATGGCCGCCGCCCATTGGCCCGACGAGGCCAACGACGCCCCGCCCTGGCGCGCCCGCCCGCACTGCGGCCGCCCAATCGGTCGTCCGCCCGCCGCTGTGCAAAAACACGTCGACTTGCAGCGTGTTGGCCGTGCGATCGACCCTGCGGGCGGAGTAGACGGGCCTGTGCGGCGCGCCCGGTCCCTCTGGCCATGCGATTGATCCGTTT
>CALCPC010000845.1 GCA_937900975.1 uncultured Paracoccaceae bacterium | reverse complement strand
ATCGCCCGTCTTTGCCTCGATTTCCGGGTCTTCCGTCGCGACGGCGGCCACCATAGGCACCGTTGCCTTTCCGACGTTCCGCAAGCAAAACTATGCCGAGGCTTGGGTGGCGGGCTCTATCGCTTCGGGGGCTACGCTGGGCATTCTGATCCCGCCCTCGATCAATCTTATCATCTACGGCGCGATCACGAATACCTCCATCGGTGCGCTGTTCACGGCGGGCATCTTGCCGGGTGTGCTTCTGGCGCTTTGCTTCATGCTGATGATTGTCGTGGCCTCGCTGCTGAACCCGGCGGTCGCGGGACGCCGCGAACCGCTTGCCCCCTGGGCAGAGCGCCGCAAAAGGCTGATGGATTTGATACCCCCGCTGGTGATCTTCATCCTTGTGATGGGGTCTATCTACCTTGGCTTCGCAACCCCGACCGAGGCTGCCGGCGTGGGTGTGATGGCGGCCTTTGCGCTTACCGCTTTTTACGGAACGCTCGGATGGGGGATGCTGCGAGAGGCGATGATGTCGGCGGTGACCACAACGGGCATGACGCTTCTGATCCTGATCGCGGCGTTCTATCTCAACTTCATTCTCGGCGTGCTGGGCGTCCCGGCACAGGTGTCCGCCTTTGTCTCGACCTTTGACGTGACGCCGCTGGTGATGCTCCTGCTGCTGGTGGCGCTGTACATGGTGCTGGGCTGCTTTCTGGACGCGCTTGCGATGATGATCGCCACGATCCCTATTGTTCTGCCGATTGTGATCTCGTTGGGCTATGACAGCATCTGGTTTGGGATCTTCCTTGTGCTGATGTGCGAATTGGCGTTGATCACGCCGCCCGTGGGCATGAACCTTTACGTGACGCAAAGCGTGCGCGGCCGGGGTCATGTCGGCACGGTCATTGCGGGCGTCCTGCCGTTCTGCCTTTGCATCCTTGCGGTTGTTGCCCTGATCTCGGTGTTCCCCGGGATCTTGATCTGATGGCTGCGCGCATCCTGGTTGTGAACCCGAACACGTCGCCCGAGGTCACGGAGGCCTATGTGACCGCCGCGCGCGCACGGGCACCGCAGGATGTGACGTTCACCGGCGTGACCGGCCGCTTTGGGGCGCGGATCGTCTCGACCCCGGCAGAGAACCTCATCGCCGGTCATTCCGCGCTCGCTCTCGTCGCCGAGCATGCAGCCGGGCATGATGCGGTGATCCTTGCGATTTCCTTCGATACCGGGCTCGCCGCGCTCCGCTCGGTCTTGCCGATGCCGGTCGTCGGTATCACCGAAGCGGCCTTAGGCGCGGGGCTAAGCGGTGGACGTCGTCTGGGCGTGGTCTTCTTCGGAGAGGTTAGCCGGGGCCTTTATCGCGACGTCCTCAACCGAAACCGGGTCGATCCCGTGGGTTTTGTCGCAATCGACGTTGATGGCGCCTCTGACTATCTGTCGCCAGCGGCGAAGGATCAGGCGGTGCTGAAAGCCTGCGCTGACCTTAAAGCGCAAGGGGCCGAGGCTGTCGTGATTTGCGGCGCCGCCATCGTCGGCATGGCAGCGCGGCTCGGCCCGCAGTTCAGCCTCCCGGTCTTCGATGGGCTGGAGGCCATTGAGGCCTGCCTGTCCCCGCATGTCAGCAGCCTTGCCGGTCCTGCGCGCGTACCCCTCGGTCAAAGCATCGGTTTGTCGCCTGCGCTGACCCGGCTCATCCATGGGCGTTCCGAGTGAGCGTGCCAGTGCTGTTTCGGGATGTCCGACTGCCGGAGCGCGATGCCGGGGAGGGCACGACTTTGTCGGTCAACCCCCTGGTCGAGAACCGGCCCATCGCGGCCCTCGGCGCCCCGCCTGCGCAGCAGGGCCGCATCGTCGAAGGTCGCGGGGACCTTCCGATACCCGGTCCGATCAACGGGCATGGTCGCGCTTTCGTAAACCCCATGGAAGGCCGGCGGGCGTGCCTGCCGCTTGCGCTGTTCAAGCTTGGCGAGAGCCCCGCGTTTAAAAGGGTGCGCCCCACCCAAGGGCAGGCTTACCTGCGCACGATGCTTGGTTGCATCGCAACGCTGCGCCATGGCGCGACTGCAGGGATGGCCGTCTGCCCCTTTCTGCCCGAGCCCACCGAAAAGATCATTGACGCCGTTGCACAGGCCTGCGCCGACAGCGGCATGCGCATTGCGCTGGCGCGGGAAGAGCCGGAACTTTCCAAGATTGGAAAGCGCCCGTTTCTGGATGACCCAGAGCCCGCAGAGATCGGCGAGAAGTTGGCGCACCAGCCGGGACTGCGGGGTGCGGACCTGCTGGCGTTATACGATCATCTAATCGCGCGTTGGCACGGTGCGGGGGACGGGCGGATCGGGGCGGCCTTCGTCTGTTCCGCGCCGCTGCGGGTCGCGCCATGGTCTTTCGCGGCGCTCGACGCAATGAGCCGCGCGCATGAACTGGCGTTGGGTGTGCATAGGCTGGAAACGAAACACCAGCGCGTGTTCGGCGACGCGCGGATGGGGGGGCGTTCGATGGTCAAATGCGCACGCGACCTCGGCCCTTTGTCCGACCGCAAGCAGGTCGTCCAAGCCAATCGGGTGGACGCAGACGACCTCGACCCGGTCGCAACGGCAGGCGCGAACGTGGCGCATAACCCCACCAGCGACCCGCGGCGTGGATCGGGCGCGGGGCCGATGCGAGAACTGCCCGATCGCGGGATTTCGCGGGCCCTCGGCGCGGGCGAAACCTTCGCCGGCGATAGGCTAAACATCTGGTCGGTGACGAAAGCCGCAGCCCTGGCGCCCACACGCGCAGGTGTCGCCCGGCCCCTTCGGCCCTCGGCCCGTGACGGGCACCGCGCAGGAACCCGGGGCGGTGGCTGTGCCAAGCGGAGGCCCGGGTGGGGCAGCATGGAGCTGGGCGCGCCGGCCGATCTGATCCTTGTGGATCTGTCGCCGCGCGCCTGTCCGCCCATCAACGATCTTGCCCGGCAGTTGGGGCATGTGGAGAATAACAGTGCGGTGAGGCCGACGCTGGCCGCTGGCTGTGTGGTCGCCAAAAATGGCCGCGTCACGGCGGTGGATAAAGCGGCTTTGCCGGCCAAAGCCCGTGAGGTTTTCGCCGCCTTGGCGCCGGTCCCGCGGGGTGCGGCGAACGCGATTTTGGCGCCGCTGCCAGCCAATCTTGCGATGCACAAGCGCGCCGTGGCAGGCGACATCGGCAGGACGCACATGTTTCGACAGGGGTTGTCTTGAGCGTGCCGTGGACATATTCGGCGCTGCCTTTCCGCCCCACCGGCACATGGCCCAATGGCGCCCGCCTTGCGTTATGGGTGGCGCTTGGGGTTGAAAGCTATCGTCCCGATGATGGGATGACAGAGGATATTCTGCCCCGGGGCCCAGCGCCGGATCTGGTGAACGCGGCCTGGCGCGACTATGGCAATCGCGTGGGCGCGTTCCGGCTTTTGCAACGCCTGTCCGACATCGGGATCCGGCCCGCGGTGCTGCTTAACACCGATCTCTATGACGAAACCCCTGCGGTTTTAGACGCCGCGCGGGCGGTGGGCGCTGAAATCGTCGGACACGGCCGCTCGAACTCGGATAGTCTGCCCGCGCTCGCCGAAGGGTCGGAGGCGGCCTATGTCGCCGACGTCGCCGCCCGGATCCTTGCGGAAGAAGGGGCACCCCCGGGGGGCTGGTCCTCGCCCTGGCTCGCGCATACGCCGACATCGGTGACAAGCCTTGCCGCTGCCGGGTTCCGCTATCTGCTGGACTTCCGACTGGACGACCAACCCGTCTGGCTAGAGACGGAGGCCGGGCGCTTGCTGGCGATACCCTACGCGGCCGAGCTCAACGACAGTACCACGATGATCGGTCGGCAGATGACTGCCCGTGACTTCGCCGATGCGATCCTTGACGAGGCGCATGAGTTGCTGACATCGGACAGGCCCGTGGTGATGAGCGTTGTGCTCCACAGCTTCATCTCGGGCCAGCCGTGGCGTTTGCGCCCCATCGCAGAGGCCTTCGCCGCCGTGGCGGGTTTGGAGGGGGTCTGGTGCGCCACACCCGCGGAGATCTACGCCGCAGTGCTCGACAATCCCGATCTGGCGGCGAAGTGAGCGGCGGCCTGGCGCGCAAGAACGCCGCTTATCACCCCAGACTGTGTCGGACCACTTGGCGCCGGGACTGATCGACCGCAGGCAGATGCTGCAGATCTCTCCGTCGGTGCGCTGCGCCTGCGTCAGTTTTCTGAGAGGGGGGCGCCGGTTAGAGCATTTTCCGTTCAAAGCAGGTCAGTCATCATCAGAAAACGCGTT
>CALCPC010000844.1 GCA_937900975.1 uncultured Paracoccaceae bacterium | reverse complement strand
CCGCGGTAAATCATCCCGGTCGTGATCCCCGGCGGCGCCGCGCCCTTCAAGAAAAACACCGCCCAGCCAACGGGCGGCGTCAGAAACGACGTCTGAAGGTTCAGCGCGATCAGCGCCGCGAGCCAGACCATGTCCGTGCCTTGCGCCTGAAAAAACGGCAAAAGCAGCGGCAGGGCGATGTAGCTGATCTCAATCCACTCCAAGAAAAAGCCAAGGATAAAGAGGAGGAGCATCAGGAAGAGGAGCGCGCCTGTCTCTCCCCCCGGCAGCAGCGCCAGCGTGTCCTTGACCAGATCCTCCCCCTGCAGTCCGCGAAACGCGACCGAGAACACCTGTGCCGCGATCAAAATGAAAAAGATCATGGCCGAGATCCGCACAGCCCCCTCGGCCGCGTCCCAGAGCATCCGCAGCGTCAGGCGACCGTAAAGCGCGGCAATCAAGATCGACAGCGCGGCACCGACGCCGGCGGCCTCTGTCGGCGCGGCAAGCCCGCCGATGATCGTGCCCAGCACCCCGCCCACCAACAAAAGCGGCGGCGCCAGCGCCTTGACCGCCTTAAGCGCCAGCGGCCATCCCCCGATCTTTCCCCGCTCCTCCGCCGGGATCGGCGGCATCATTTGGGGGCGCAGACGGCCCAGAACCAGGATGTAGGACACGTAAAGCGCGGCCAGCATCAACCCCGGCATCATCGCGGCAGCAAAGAGCGTGCCGACGCTTTCGCCCATGATATCGGCCAACAGGATCAGCACCAGCGACGGCGGAATGATTTGGCCAAGCGTGCCGGACGCGCAAATCGCCCCGGATGCAAGCCCGCCATCGTAATTGCGCTTGAGCAAGACCGGCATGGTCAGCATGGTCAGCGTCACCACCGTTGCGCCGACGATGCCCGTCGACGCGCCCATCAAAACGCCGACGATGATCAAGGCGACCGCCATGCCGCCATGAAGCCGGCCCGAAAGCCGGCCGATGACCTCAAGCATATCCTCGGCAACGCGGGATTTCTCAAGCATCACGCCCATATAGACGAAGAGCGGGATGGCCAGAAACTCATACTTCGTGACCACGCCGTAAATGCGCGCGGGCACCAGGTTGAAGAGAAAGTCGCCAAACCCCATCCAACCAAAGACAAACCCCGCAACCGCAATGCCAATCCCAACCGGCATTCCGATCAGAAGTGCGCACATGAACCCGAGGATCATGTAGACCGCCAGCATCTCTCCCATCGTTTAGCCCACCCGCAGGGCGGCGGCATGCCGGATCGCGTTTGCTGCGCATTGCAACCCGAAAAGCGCAAAGCCCACGGGCAGCATCGCCTTCACGACATAGCGCGCCGGCAGCCCGCCGGGATCGGGGGAGCCTTCGCGGATCGACCAGGCATTGTCGACAAAGCCCGTGCTGTATTTGATGATAAGAACCGCCATCTCGACCCCGCAGATCATCGTGAAAAGGTCGAGCGCGTGCTGCGCGCGGGGGGGAAGCTTGTCATAGAGCATATCGACGCGGACATGGCCCCGCTCCAACATCAGCACGGTGATGCCCAAAAGGGCAATCGGCGCCATCAAGTGCCACTCAAGCTCCTGCAATGCGACACTGCTACCGCCCACCACATAGCGGCCGAAAACGTTGAAAAAGACGAGTGCGATAAGCGCAAGAAGCAGGGCCGACGCCAGCCGCGAGGCCCATTTCGTCACACCGTCGATTGCGTCGGCAATCGCAAGGGCTCGGGTCATGTTGGGGGATCCTGTCAGGCGCCCCCCAGCGCGGTGCGCCGGGGGGCTGGGGGGAAAGAGGGGCCGCGTGCCTCGCTTGTCTCAGACCCAACCGCGGGACGCTTGGGACCACGGTTCCAAGCCGTCACCAGGGCTGGGTCCGGCGAGGCACGCGGCGTTTTCCTTAGGCGTCGCGCAGCTTGGCGTGCCAAACGGACTCAGAGGCCGCGGCCCAAATGTCATGCTCTTCCTTGAAGGCAAAGTAGTTGTCCATCACCTTCTTGAATTGCGGATCGGCGCTGGCAAGCTCGTCATAAACAGGGCCCATCTCCGTCTTCAGCGCCGCGATCACATCGTCGGGCAGAACACGCAGTTCGGTCCCGCTTGCCTCAAACTCCTTCAACGCGGCGGCGTTGTTGGCCTCGGCCCAGGAATGGCTGATAACGTTGCAGGCGGCGGCGGCGTTTTTCACGATCTCTTGCAATTCGGTGCCGAGGCTTTCGAAAGCGGCCTTGTTGATGGCCAGTTCCGTCACCGTCGTCGGCTCAT
>CALCPC010000843.1 GCA_937900975.1 uncultured Paracoccaceae bacterium | reverse complement strand
TCAAGCGGGACAGCAGCGCACCTGCTCTTCCCGCCACATCGACCACAAGAAATACCCGATGAAGACCAGCATGATGAGGAACAAGACGACGGCAATCGCCGCGCCATATCCCATGCGGAACCCGTATTCGGAGAGCGCTTTTTCAAACATGTAAAAGCTCAGCACCCGCGTCTGCCCGAAGGGTCCACCGTTGGTCATGATCGAAATGAGATCGAAGGAGCGCAGCGCGCCAATAATCGTCACCACGAAGGCGATGAAGGTCGCGGGCTTCAGCTGCGGGATGATGATGTACCAGAGCATCTTCCAGCCCTTGGCGCCATCGAGCCGCCCGGCCTCGATCTGCTCCGGGTCCACGGCGTTGAGACCGGTGAGATAGAGGATCATGCAATAGGCCGTCTGCGGCCAAAGCCCGGCGGCGATGATGCCATAGGTCGCAAGGCTTGGATCGCCGAGGACATTGATCGGGCCAAGCCCAAACACGCCGAGGAGGTTGTTCAGAAGCCCCTCGTTGGGCAGGTAGAACCAGCTAAAAACCAGCCCGACAACCACCTGGCTTAGGACGAACGGAAAGAAAAAAAGCGATTTGTAGATCCGGATACCGCGGACCGTTTGGTTGAGGAACAGGGCAATGAAAAGCCCACCGGGGATCGCGAGAAGGTAGAAAACCAACCAGCGGACATTGTTCCAGAGCGAGACCTGGAAAGCCGGGTCGTCGCTGAGCTCCACGTAGTTTTCGAGCCCGATATACTGCGCCTCGCCCAGCCCGTCCCAGGCATAGAGCGAGATCGAGAAGCTGCGAAAGATGGGGATGATGACGTAGATCGCGAAAAACAAGATCCCGGGCGCGAGAAACAGCCACGGCGTGACGGCGATTTCAGTGGCTTTGTACCAGCCCATGATGCCGGTCCTGGGCTCGGTTCGGGTCAGGTCGGCTGTGGTCATCGCGCGTGCTCCTTGCGATAGGACCGCCAAGAAACGGCGGGGACGATGGGCCGCCCAGGGGGTGGCGGAGACGATGGGCCGCCCAAGGCGCGGCGGGAACATTGGCCGCCCAGGGGTCGGCGGGGCGTCGAACCGCCGGAACCGGCGGGGTCTTGGGCCGCCGTGGGCAGCGGCGGCGGCCTGCCGAAATGTGTCGGCGGGCCCGCGTCAGCCGCCGGCCATTGCCGGACGCAGTGGCCAGAGGCGGGGCCGGGAGGCCGTCCTTGGCTTGCGCCCTGCGACGGCGGCACCGGGCACCGGTATCGGGCCTTAGGCCGTTCCGAGGGCCTGGGCCCGCGAGTTTCGGCCCAGACAGTATCGCGCCGCAGCCGGGATAGGCGGTGCCGCCCGGCCGCAGCCAAGCGTGGCAGCGGTAGACGCGCTCTTGCACCTTCGCCAGCCGGTTCAGGATCCCGTCGAGGTTGTCGGGAAACACCATGAACTCCTGAAAGCCCTGCATCGCTTCGGCCGCCATTTCCGCCGGAAAGTCGCGATCGAAGAACTGCGCCACACCGCCGGGGCTGTTCTCCGACAGCATCTCGAACCCTTCATTGAGGAACTTGTCATTGTCGACGGAGCTTTGCGCGTTCACCGGCAACTGGCCAAGCGCAGCGCCGCTGTTGATCTCGGTCTGCACATTGGCCGAGACGACGAATTTGAGGAACGCGCGCGCGGCCTCTTTATTCTCGGCGCCCGAGGGGATGTGGAACGTGTCGGTCGGCGCGTCTTCGGCCAGCGCGACGCCGGGGGTGATTTCGGGGAACTGGTAGAAATCCAGCTTGGTGTCGTCGAGCCCGGCTTCGCGCAGCGGCGCCACGGCGAAATTGCCCTTCAGGATCGCTGCGGCCTCTCCGTTCACGATAAAGGGCAGCGATTCTTGCCAGCTATATGTCTGGTGGTTGTCGACAAAGGCACCCATGTCGAGCAACGCACGCCAATTCGCAAAGGTTTGGCGCACGCGATCGTCGGTCCAAGACACCTCTCCCCGCGCCAGTGCCATGTGGAAGTCGAACCCATGGGTGCGCATGTTGAGATAGTCGAACCAACCGCCAGCGGTCCAAAGAAACTTGGTCCCGATTGTGTAGCACTTCCGGCCAGAGGCAATGATCGCCTCACAATTCGACTTCATCTCGTCGAAATTCGCAGGCTCGCTTAGACCCAACTCTTCGTAGATGTCCTTGCGATAGTAAACACCCCACTGGTAATACGTATAGGGCACGCCCCATTGCTTCCCATCCAGCGTCATCGCACCTTTGGTGGAGGCAAGGTTCGCCGCAATCTCTGGATCGTCCCAAAGATCTGAGACATCCTCAAACAGCCCAGCATTGACGTAAGGCGTCATCCGGTTGGCCGCATACCAGTTCGCGACATCGGGCGGGTTGGCGGACAGAAAGTTGCGGATTTGTGTCTTGTACGCTTCGCGGTCGATGATCGTCAGCTCGATATCGAGATCGGGATGCAGCGCACCGAAATCGGCCACCAACCCCTCCATCACCGCGCGCGGCGCCGGGTTTGCCATATCCGAAAAGATCGACAACGCGCCCGACAGCTGCGCATGCGCATCCGCTGCGGCGGCGCCAGCAACGCAGGCCACGATCCCGGCCGCGGCCGTGGTCGCTTTCAACAAGGATAGCATTTCTGTCCTCCCAATGGCGGTTCCAGAGTTTCATTTAATGGAACCTGGTTTTGCTTATTGAAAATCATGCCAAGCGCGTCTACACCTGTCAACAGAGGAAAAGCCGGCGGGATGAACCGGACGGCGACAGGGATGGACGATGCGGGGCACACAACCCGGGTTGATGGCATGAGCGCCAACACCGGACACAGCGATGGGACCGTGGGCAAGGCACTTGACGTGCTGGAGGCCGTCGCCGTGCAGGACCGCCCGGTGCGGTTTTCGGACCTTCTGTCCTCAGGTCGCTGGCCGAAAGCCACGCTTTACCGGCTTTTGCAGACGCTGACCAACCAGGGCATGCTGCACTATGACGACGAAACGGGCACCTATGCACCCGGTCTTCGCCTTGTGCAATTGGCGCATCGGGCTTGGAACACGACCTCCATCGCGCCGGTCGCGCGGCCCTATATCGACCAATTGTCGGCGCATCTTGGCAAAACCGTCCATCTGGCCACGCTGGATCACGGCCAGGTGCTTTACCTTGACAAGCGCAACGCGGCGAAACCGATCCGCATGTTCTCGGACGCCGGCAAAGTCGGCCCCGCCTATTGCACCGGCGGCGGCAAGGCCATGCTCGCCTTTCTTCCCGAGCCCGCGCTCGACGCCGCGCTGCGCGCCCAGGCCTTTGCGTCCTACACGCCGCAAACGCTGACGTCGGCCACGGCCCTGCGCGACGAACTTGCCCACATCCGCGCCGCAGGCCTGTCCTTCGACCGCGAAGAGCACGAGCCCGGCATCATCTGTATCGCCGCCCCGATCCGCGCCGCAACGGGGGAGGCTTTGGGCGCCATCTCTGTGACCACCTCCACGCTTCAGAACACGCTGGAGGACCTTTCAACCCTCGGACCCGATCTGCAAGACACGGCCCGCGACATCAGCGCCGCGCTCCACCCTTGGAGCGCCGAACCCCGCAAAGGAGCCGACCATGGGCGTCACCCTGACAAATGTCATTAAGCGCTACGGCGAGACGCAGGTCATCCACGGCGTCGAGCTGTCAATCGAGGAAGGCGAGTTCGCGGTTTTCGTCGGCCCCTCGGGCTGCGGCAAGTCCACGCTGTTGCGCATGATCGCGGGCTTGGAGGAGACGACGGACGGCCAAATCGCCATCGATGCAGAAGACGTCACCCAGCGCGAACCGTCCGAGCGGGGGGTGGCGATGGTGTTTCAAACCTATGCGCTTTACCCCCATATGACGGTGGCCGAGAACATGGGCTTTGGCCTTAAAATGAACAATGTGCCAAAGCGGGAGATCGCCGAAAAAGTGTCCCGCGCCGCCGAGATTCTGAAGCTTGGCCCGTATCTTAACCGCAAGCCGAAGGCGCTTTCCGGCGGGCAGCGCCAGCGCGTGGCCATCGGGCGCGCCATCGTGCGCGGGCCGCGTGTGTTTCTCTTCGACGAGCCGCTCTCAAACCTCGATGCCGAGCTGCGGGTGGAGATGCGCGTCGAAATCAGCCGGCTGCACAACGAGATCGGCGCCACGATGATCTATGTCACCCATGATCAGGTGGAGGCGATGACGCTGGCCGACAAGATCGTCGTCCTGCGCGGGGGGCATATCGAACAGGTGGGCCGCCCGCTCGACCTCTATGACGATCCCGACAACCGCTTTGTCGCGGGGTTTATCGGCTCTCCCTCCATGAACTTTATGGACGGCGTCGTCGTGGCAGACGGCGTGCGGGTGGCAGAGCTTGGCGACATCGTTGTGCCCATCGACCTGGCGACACCGCCGGAGGAGGGCAGCACCGTCACCATCGGGCTGCGGCCCGAACACCTGGAGATGACGGAGGGGCAGGCGCTGAAAATCGATTTGATTGAACACCTTGGCGGGACTTCCTACATGCATCTCGAAACCCAAGCGGGCAACAAACTGATCGTAGAAGCCCGCGCCGCCCGCGACCGCAACCGCGGCGCCGCGGTCGGCGTCACGATCACGGGCGGGCGCGCTTATGTCTTCGATCGCGAAACCGGCGCGCGCGACAGCTAGCGCGGCGCGCCCAGCCCCCGCACCCAGCGCGCGCTACAGGCAGCGCAACGCGCCCAGACCCAGAAACCAGCGCGCGCTACAGGCAGCGCGACGCGCCCGGACCCCGAAACCGGCACGCGCTACTGGGAACGCGACGCGCACCGACGCCGGGCTGCGCACAGGTTAGTAGACAACGACGGCGCGAATGCTTTCGCCCGAGTGCATCAGGTCAAAGCCCCGGTTGATGTCGTCAAGCGCCAGGGTATGGGTGATCATCGGATCGATCTCGATCTTGCCGTCCATGTACCAGTTCACGATCTTGGGCACGTCCGTGCGGCCGCGGGCACCCCCAAAAGCTGTCCCCCGCCAGGAACGTCCTGTGACCAATTGAAACGGCCGGGTCGAGATCTCGGCCCCCGCAGGCGCCACGCCGATGATGATAGACTCGCCCCATCCCTTATGCGCGCATTCAAGCGCCGTGCGCATCACGCCGACATTGCCAGTCGCGTCGAAAGTATAATCCGCGCCGCCCTTGGTAAGGTTGACGAGATACGGCACCAAATCGCCCTCGACCTCCGCGGGATTGACGAAATCGGTCATCCCGAACCGCTCGGCCATCGGCTTCTTACCGGGGTTAAGGTCGACGCCCACGATCTGGTCCGCGCCCGCGAGGCGGAGCCCTTGGATCACGTTGAGACCGATGCCGCCAAGCCCAAAGACGATGGCGCGGCTGCCGATTTCCACCTTTGCCGTGTTGATCACCGCCCCGATGCCAGTGGTCACGCCGCAGCCGATATAGCAGATCTTGTCGAAGGGCGCGTCCTCGCGGA
>CALCPC010000842.1 GCA_937900975.1 uncultured Paracoccaceae bacterium | reverse complement strand
TAATTGGGCGCGCGCACCGGGGTTCGGGTTTGTATAAATTGCGCGCGGGTGTAACCTATTACCGCTGCCTGTGCCTCGGCGGCCGCGACCGCCGCGACAGCCTCGCCCGCGTTGCGCTGATCGCGGACGGCGTCGGCGGCAACCCTGGCGCGACGCTCGGCCGCGACGGACTGCATCGCGGCGATGGTCTGCTCCAACCGCGCGTTGGTGGTGCGCAGATCGGCGATAACCTGGCCCAGAACCGCCTCCTGATTGGCGAAGTTTTCCTGCAGCGACCGGACGTAAAGCCCCGCGCCGGCGCCGCCGAACTGGCCGATTTGAGCGCCGCGAAAAGCACCTTCGCCGCCGCCGACCAACCCGCCGATGATCGCGCCGCCCGCAGCGCCGATCAAGGCCCCTTCACCCACGGTCGATTGCAGCGCCTCGCGGCTCAGGCGCAGCTGCCGCTCCGCTTCGGTTTCCTCGACAAAGCTCAGGAATTCCCCTTCGCAGCCGGCCAGCGGCAGAAGAGCAAGGCCCAGCAAAACGTGTCGGCGCGGCAATACCATGGCTCGGTCCCCTCCTAGATCTTCACACCGTCCCCCAAAGCCTTTCTAGCGGCCGATGCGCGCAAAACACAGCGCAATTCTCGATATTGCATGGGCTGCGCCTTGCTGAAGTCACATTAGACACTTATCCCGGGCGAGGCGTGCGCTACCCAACGTCATCAGATTATGGGGCGACGCGCCCCCGGGATCGCTTTGAGGGAGGTTCGATCATGCGCTGGTTTCTGACTGTCATCCTGATTTTCCTGGCAAGCACCGGCTTCGCGCGGGAGCGGGTCGCGCTTTTGATCGGCAACGGCACCTATGCTTTGCCTGGCATGTCGCTTAAAAACCCGGTGAACGATGCCGACGCCATGGAAGCGGCGCTAAGCCGGCTGGGGTTTGAGGTGCGCACGTTGCGCGACGCCGATCAGCGCCAGATGCGCCGCGCGCTGGATTGGTTGGAAGGGGCCGCCGCCGCTGCGGAAATGGCGCTTGTGTTCTACGCCGGTCACGGCGTTCAAGTCGCGGGTGAGAACTATCTGATCGGCACCGATCTCGGCGCGGCCGAGCAAAGCGCGTTGGCCCCGGCCAGCATCACGCTCGGCGAAATTCGTCAAACGCTGACCGACAGCGGGGTGGATATCGGCATGGTGGTGTTGGACGCCTGCCGCGACAATCCGTTTGCGGGCACGGGCGATATCAAGGCGGGGCTGGCAACGGCGCAAGGCGGGGCCGGTCTTTTGGTCGCCTATGCGACCGATCCCGGCAACGTGGCCTATGACGGGGCGGGCGACAACAGCGTCTTTACCTCGGCGCTTTTGGAAAACCTCGACACGCCGGGCATCGATGTGCGGATCATGTTCGGGCGCGTGCGTCAGACCGTGATCCGTCAGACCGAAGGCGCGCAGATCCCATGGGTTGAGGAAGCGGTGCTGGGTGAGCATCAGCTTGTCGAAGGCGCGGGGCCCTCCTCTGCGCCGACGGCCGACGACGTCGCCGATTGGCGGAGCGCGGTTGGCGATGGCGCGGCCTCGGCCCTGCAGGTCTATCTCGACCGCCATCCCGGTGGCCTTTTCGAACCCTTCGCGCGCCGGCGCATGGCAGAACTCGAAGGCAGCTTTGCGCAGCGCTTTGTCGCGGGGCGCGAGGCCGCCACTGTTCTGGCCGCTGTCGATCCCTATAAGGTCGGCGCGGCGCTGGAACTTATGGGTTATGT
>CALCPC010000841.1 GCA_937900975.1 uncultured Paracoccaceae bacterium | reverse complement strand
TCGCCCGTCACCAAGATCACCAGCCGGCGCCCGCGCAAGGCGCGGATGCCGTCGATCATGGCGTCGAAGGGCGACGGCCAGGACACCCGCTCGGCCGTGACCGCCGCGGACAATGTGTGATGGCGGGTGCCGCCGACGATGACCTCGGCCGCCTCAACCGCCGCGCGGGCCTCTGGCGAAAGACCGGCCCTCCCGTCCTCTCCAATACCAACGATGTCAAGCCAGGCGCCGTCGCTTGCCAAGCGTTTCATGTGCCGTCCCCCGCGAGGCCGAGCGAGAGGCCATTGACCGCCGCGGCGGCCAGGGCGGATCCGCCGCGCCGGCCCGTAAGCGTCAGGAACGGGACGCCGCCGGGCGTCGCGACAAGCGCGGATTTGGATTCCGCCACACCGACAAAGCCGACGGGAAAGGCCAGGTTCGCGGCCGGGCGCGGTGCTCTGGCCGCCTGAATTTCCTACTATTGGTAAAGCGCGGTGGGGGCGTTGCCGATGGCCACAACCGCCCCGGCAAGCCGATCCTGCCAAAGCGTTACCGCCGCCGCCGACCGGGTGGTGCCGCGAGACTTGGCAAGCCCGGGCACGGCGCAGTCGCCAATCGTCGTCACGACGGGTGAGCCCAGCAACGCGCGTCGGATCACGCCGCGCGCGACCATTTCGCAATCGCAAAGGATGGGCGCCCCGGCGGCAAGCGCCGCGTGCCCCGACGCTGCCACATCCTGCGACCAGACCAGATCGTCGACGATCTCGGGCATGCCGCAGGCATGGACGAGCCGGATTATCAGCGGGGCAAGGTCGGCGGGCACGTCGTCAAGGTCAGTCTCGGCCCGCACGATGGCAAAGCTTTTGGCGTAAATCTCCTGCGGATCGCGAAGATAGTCGTAGGTCCGGGGCGCGGGATGCGGGCGTTCGGCTGGCCGGGGCGTGGCGTGATCGGGCGCCGCGGGCTTTCGCCGATCCGCGCGCCTTGGCCGGTCATCGGGCGTCATTTTCGCCGGCGCCGGGCGGGGCGTTGCCGAAGGCTCTGCCGGCGGCGTGTCAGGCAACGCCGTGGTGCTTGCCAAAGCCTCTTTCAGCGCCGCCTGGTGGCCGACGCCCAAAATCCAGGCCTCCTCTGTCGCGACCACCTTACGCTCCGCCGCGCTGAGATCGGGCACCGCGTCGAAAAGCGGCGCCAACCCGCCGGCCGCATCCAGCGCGGCGAACGCGCGGCTGGTCGCCCGCACCTGGCCCGCATCCTTGATCGGTTCGGGATCCGGCTTTAGCAAAGACGGGTAGATTTCCGCCAGGACAAGCGGCGTGGTTGGCCGCGCGAGCCCTGTTTCAAAGGGCCAAACCTGCATCTGTCCCGCGAAATGGTCGCGCAGACCGGCCAGGGCTGGCAGGCCCATCAAGGTCTGCCCGCCGACAGAGCCGGTTGTGTAAAGCTTCCAAACCGGCTGGGCGCTGCGCTGGTGCTGTTCGACCAGGCGTCGCTCTGGCGGATGGTCGCTGCCCCAACGCGCCCGACCCTGGGCGGGCAGATCGGGCAAGTGCCGTGCCGCGGGGCGCCCCCAAAAGGGGCCGACCCCATCGAAGCGGGCGTTGATCTCGGCGGCCACCTCGAACCGATTGTTGGCGTTGTCCGCGCCGTCGGTGATCGCCTGCCGCAGCCAATCCCAAACGGCAAGCGCGCTGGCCGACCCGGTCAGATGCGCGGCAAATCCCGCAGGGTAGCCAAACGGAAAATCGGCGCCGAGAAGAACCCGCCGTCCGGCGCGAAGCTCTGCCGTCAAGAAGGCCTTGAGCGCCGCCACCGCGGCCGCCCGCGTGCGGACATAGCGCGGCGGCTCCACCCGAACGCCGGCCC
>CALCPC010000840.1 GCA_937900975.1 uncultured Paracoccaceae bacterium | reverse complement strand
TCGGCGCAAAGATCCATGATCAGCTCCGACCCCGCGTTGGAGGTCAAGAGGATCAGCGTGTTCTTGAAATCGATGGTGCGCCCCTCGCCATCCTCCATCACGCCCTTGTCGAAGACCTGGAAAAAGATCTCGTGCACATCGGGATGCGCCTTCTCGACTTCGTCGAGCAGGACGACAGAGTAGGGCTTGCGCCGCACCGCCTCGGTCAGCACGCCACCCTCGCCATAGCCAACATAACCCGGCGGCGCGCCCTTCAGGCTGCTGACGGTGTGTGCCTCCTGATACTCGCTCATATTGATGGTGATGACGTTCTGTTCACCGCCGTAAAGCACCTCGGCCAGCGCCAGCGCCGTCTCGGTCTTGCCGACGCCAGAGGTGCCGGCAAGCAGAAAGCCGCCAATGGGCTTTGACGGGTTGTCAAGCCCGGCACGGCTGGTTTGGATGCGTTTGGCGAGCATCTCCATCGCGTGATCTTGCCCGATGACACGCCGGGCCAGGTGTTCCTCAAGTTGCAGAACTGTCTGAATTTCGTCCGAGACCATGCGGCCGACCGGGATCCCAGTCCAATCGCCAACGACGCTGGCCACCGCCTGTTCGTCGACGATGGGCAGGATGAGGGGGGTTTCGCCCTGCAGGGTGGTCAGCTTCTCCATATGCGCTTTGAGATCGGCAACGGTCGCCGCCCGCTCCTCTGGCGTCAGGGCAGGGTCCGCCCCCTCAACGGCCGCGCCCTCCACCGGTGCACCGCCTTCGCGAAGCTTGGCGCGCAGCGATAGGATGTATTCGACCAGGGATTTTTCATCGTCCCAGCGCTGGGTCAGCGTCTCAAGCCGGGCTTCCTCCTCCGCCTTGATCGCAGTGATGGCGGCCCGGCGTTCCGCCACATCGTAGCCCGCGGTCTCATCGCGGTCGATGATCTCAAGTTCCGTCGTCAGCGCGTCGATCTTTTTGCGGCTGTCATCCACCTCGGCGGGCACTGCAAACTGGCTTACGGCAACCCGGGCCGCCGCCGTATCCAGCACGCTTACCGATTTATCGGGCAACTGGCGCGCGGGGATGTAGCGCGCCGACAGCTTTACGGCGGCCTCGATCCCCTCGTCGAGGATCTGCACCTTATGGTGGTTTTCCAGCATCGAGGCGATGCCGCGCATCATCAACACCGCCTTTTCGACGCCCGGCTCCTCCACTTGAACAACCTGGAACCGCCGGGTCAGTGCGGGATCTTTTTCGATGTGCTTTTTGTACTCGGCCCAGGTCGTGGCGCCGATGGTGCGCATTGTGCCCCGCGCCAGCGCGGGGTTAAGCAGGTTCGCGGCAGCGCCCGGGCCCGCGGCCCCGCCGGCACCGACCAGGGTGTGGGTCTCGTCTATGAACATGACGACCGGCGTCGTGCTGGCCTGTACTTCGTCGATGACGGCGCGCAGGCGCTGCTCAAACTCCCCCTTCATCGAGGCGCCGGCTTGCAAAAGCCCCACATCGAGCGCAAGCAGCCGCGCCTCCTGCAAGGCGGGGGGGACGTCGCCGCGCGCGATGCGCAGCGCAAACCCCTCCACCACCGCGGTTTTGCCGACGCCGGCCTCGCCTGTCAGGATCGGGTTGTTCTGGCGGCGGCGCATCAGCACGTCGACGATCTGGCGGATTTCTTCGTCGCGGCCCACAATCGGGTCGATCTCGCCATTGCGGGCCTGTTCGGTCAGGTCGGTGCAGAACTGCGCCAACGCCTCCTCCCGGCCCATTTGCGCGGGCGCCATCGCGCCCGAGGCCTCCCCCGGCACGGCGCCACCGCCAACCGCGCTGCCGTCCTGCGGCGCCATCGCGTCCTCGGGCGAGCCTTCGACAATCGCGGCAAAATCGTCCGACAGCGCGTCGGGCTTCACCTTCTTGAACTCTGCCGAGATGCCTTGCAGCACGTTGCGCAGCCCTTGGGTTTTCACGATCCCCAGAACCAGATGACCGGTGCGGACATGGTTTGAGTTGTAAAGCAGGCTGGCATAGGTCCAGCCGCGCTCAACCCCCTCCTCAAGATGGCTGGAGAGGTCCGAGATCGAGGACGCCCCCCGCGGCAACGCGTCCAGCGCCCGGGTCATGTCAGCGGCCAGCTTGCCTGGGTCGAGCTCAAAATGCTCAGCGATTTTATGAAGATCGCTGGCCGGTTCCTGCAGGATCTGGTGCAGCCAATGGACCAGTTCGACATAAGGGTTGCCGCGCATCTTGCAGAAGACGGTTGCGCCTTCAATCGCCTTGTAGCCGAGTTTGTTGAGCTTCCCGAACAGGGCGACGCGGCTGATTTCTGCCATGAGATTTCTTCCCTTACATCTTCGCCAAAGCTTCGCGCCTTAGGCGGCCAATTGCAAATCGTCGGCGTCGCGGCCCGGTGGGCGCTGTCCGATCCAGGTGGTCAGGCCAAGCCGCGCGCCGCGGCCAAGGCGCGTTTCGGGCACCGCGTCGGCCTTCAGGACCAGCACGACATCATAGTCCATCGCGTCGCCAACATAGTTGCGCACAATGGCGCGAAGCCGGTCGAGCCCCGGTGCACCGGGCAGAAGCCGGGCGTACTCTGCCGCCGTCAAAGGCCCGATGCGCAGACTGAACTTCGCC
Source organism: uncultured Paracoccaceae bacterium (assembly GCA_937900975.1). GTDB lineage: Bacteria > Pseudomonadota > Alphaproteobacteria > Rhodobacterales > Rhodobacteraceae > Algicella. The sequence continues at coordinate 107 of CALCPC010000840.1, read as the reverse complement.
GTTCGCGACCACACATCCCGCCCCAGGTTAAGGTCGCGGCCCAGCCGTCCGGGCCGGCCAAGGCGCCACCGGTCCGAAGGCTCTAGCGTCAGCCAAGACCCCTCAAA
>CALCPC010000839.1 GCA_937900975.1 uncultured Paracoccaceae bacterium | reverse complement strand
AACGCGTTTTCTGATGATGACTGACCTGCTTTGAACGGAAAATGCTCTAACCGGCACAATCGCGGCCTATGACAACCGCGGCGGCGCGTCGAAGGCGGTTTTGTTTTACGACGACGATGCGGCAAGCACGCCGATCCCGACCGTGACCGAAGCTTGCAATTCCAGCCTATTTACGGCGACGTGTCGCAAAAGGTTGTCGACTTTTTCAACACGCTGAACCCCCTTCAGGCCCCCGCTGCGCATGTCAGCCGGGCGGTTTCCGCCGGAAATGCCGGGCGCTCAGCCGGCTATTGCCCCGAAACCTATCGCGCGTGACACCTGCTGTTCGCGTCTTACACCCCCTTCAACGATCCAAGGCCAGGGAGGGCTGCGATGTCCTGGAATTTTGAAGAACTCACCGACGGCGATGTGGCGACGTGTTTTTCGGATCTGGCCTCCAAGCTGAACACGCTGTCGCGCGCCGCCGCCGCGACGGCCAAGCTGATGACCAGAGATCAAGCCGGCGACACGGCGCGCGGCGTGTTCTTTTTGCGCGACGACAGCGCCCCGCTGCCCGCCACCGCCGTGACATGGGACCGCGAGACGTCGAACACCTCGAACTACAAAGCCAACTGTCAAAAGGTCCAGGCTGCGCTCAACGCGCTGGAAAACGCCAATCCGCTGGTCGCCGCCGCGGCGAGACTTGCCGCCACAAACGCCGCCGACAATCCCAGAATGGTCTCGATCGTCTATCCGCGCGGGCTGGCACCGTAGAGCATTTTGCTCCAACCGGTTCACACGCGCCCGAAACCCGTGAAGGCCCGCGACGCCGGCCGCCGGGGCCTGCTGGACGCATCCCGCAGACAGGGCATTGGATGTGAAAGGGCGTTCAAAACCAGCAAAGCGCTGGTTTTGAACGCGGTGGCTCACGGCCCCTGTCGCGGCTCGGCCCAGAAGCGCTTTAGAAGAACGCTTGCAGACCGGTTTGTGCGCGTCCAAGGATCAGCGCGTGGACGTCGTGGGTGCCCTCATAGGTGTTGACAGTCTCCAGGTTTTGCGCGTGGCGCATCACCTGATACTCCTCCTGGATCCCGTTGCCGCCATGCATGTCCCGGGCCATCCGGGCCGTATCCAGGGCCTTGCCGCAATTGTTGCGCTTGAGAAGCGAGATCATCTCGGGCGCTTCGTCGCCGGCCTCCATCAAGCGTCCGAGGCGCAACGATCCCTGTAGGCCAAGCGCAATGTCGGTCTGCATATCGGCAAGCTTCTTTTGAAAGAGCTGCGTGCCGGCAAGCGGGCGGCCGAACTGCACACGGTCCAGCCCATATTGACGCGCGGCGTGCCAGCAGAACTCCGCCGCGCCCATCACACCCCAGGAAATGCCATAGCGTGCCCGATTGAGGCACGAGAAGGGGCCGCGAAGACCGGCCACGCCCGGCAGAAGCGCGTCCTCCCCAACGTCGCCCCCATCCATCACGATTTCCCCCGTCACCGAGGCTCGGAGGCTAAGCTTGCCGCCGATCTTCGGCGCCGAGAGCCCAGGCAGGCCTTTGTCGAGCACAAAGCCGCGGATCTTGCCGTCATGCGCCTCGGACTTCGCCCAAACCACAAAGACATCGGCAATCGGGCTGTTGGAGATCCACATTTTGGATCCCGTCAGCCGGTATCCCGTCGGGGTTTTCTCGGCGCGCGTCTTCATGCCCGCGGGGTCAGAGCCTGCGTCAGGCTCGGTCAGACCGAAACAACCGATCAACGCGCCGGCCGCGAGGCCGGGCAGGTATTTCTCCTTCTGGTCGTTCGAGCCGAAGGCATGGATCGGATACATCACCAGGGAAGACTGGACACTCATCATAGAGCGATAGCCGGAATCGATCCGCTCAACTTCCCGCGCGATCAAGCCATAGGTCACATAGCCCGCGCCAAGGCCGCCATAGTTTTCGGGGACCGTGACACCCAGGAAACCCATCTCCCCCATCTCGCGGAAAATGCCCGGATCGACAACCTCGTCGCGGTAGGCCGCGACAATGCGGGGGGCAAGCGTCTCGCGCGCGAAGCGGGCGGCGCTGTCCTGAACCATCCGCTCTTCAGCCGTCAGTTGATCGGCCAACCTCAGTGGATCGGCCCAGTCGAACCCGGCGGGCTGGGTGTCTTTCATCGGCGCGCTCCCTCATGCAATCTGCGCAGAAATAATGTCGAAGCCCGCGCCAATCAACAGCGTTGGGGCCAAATGCCCGACGGCCATCGCGGTTTCAAGCGGACGCACGGGGCTATTCTTCGTGCGCCAAAGCGTGGCTTGGGGCTGCCGGGCCTATCCGGGCATCTCAACCGGTCCGCCCGCCGCGACCCAGCCCTTGAACCCATCGCTGATATGCGCGGCATTCTGAAAACCCATGTCCTTGAGCGTCGCGACCGTCAGCGCAGAGCGCCAACCGGACGCGCAGTGAAAGACAAACGTCTTGTCTTCGCCGAAAACCGGTTTGAAATAGGGGCTGCCCGGGTCGACCCAAAACTCGATCATGCCGCGCGGACAGTGCAGCGCCCCGGGGATCCGCCCCTCTCGCGCCAACTCTCTTGGGTCGCGAAGGTCGACGATCTGAAAGCTGTCATCGTCAAACATGCCCAACGCCTCGGCGGCGGGGATTTCGCGGATCCGGGCGCGGGCCTCGGCAACCAGATCTGCGGCGGAACGGGTCAACGGCATCGAAACCTCCTCTTGCGCGTCTTGCGCCAGACTTGCCGAGCACGGCGCAAGTTGCTAGCCCCCTTGCGATGTACCAGATCGCGGCCTTCTACAGCTTCACGCCGCTGGCGTCGCCAGAGGCTGCGCGCGCCCAGCTTTTGCCGCTGTGCAGCCAGGCTGGGCTGTGCGGCACGGCGATTCTGGCCCATGAGGGGATCAATGGCACGCTGGCCGGACCTAAGGCCGGGATCGATGCGCTCAAGACCGCGGTGGGCGGGATCGCGGCCGGCCACCGGGTGGAGTGGAAGGAAAGCCAAGCGTCGCACAAACC
>CALCPC010000838.1 GCA_937900975.1 uncultured Paracoccaceae bacterium | reverse complement strand
GACCTGCCCAAGGTCTCGCTTGTCGTCGTCAATTTCGACCGCCGGACGCCTTTGGCGTTGCTGCTGCGGGGGCTGGAGTTTCAGCGCTATCCCCGGTTTGAGATCGTGGTCGTCACCAATCTTGCGCCCGAGGCGCGCCCGGAAAGCCCGCTGCCGATCCGCTGGATCCATTTCACCGAGGCCAATATCAGCGCTGCGCGCAACCGCGGCATCCGCGCTGCGGCCGGGGAGATCGTGGCGTTCTGCGACGATGACAGCGTGCCGGAATTTGGGTGGCTGACAGCGCTTGTCGCACCTTTCGCCAATCCGGATGTTGGCGCTGCGGGGGGCTATGTCCGGGGGCGCAATGGGGTCAGTTTTCAGTGGCGCCTGATCCGGTTCGACCGTTGGGGCCGGGATCACCGCGAGGCGCGCTCCGACATCGAACCCGTCGTTTTCCCGCCCGACACAAAGCACTGTGTCAAAACGGTCGGCACCAACAGCGCCTTTCGCCGCCGCGCCTTGGTCGAGATCGGCGGATTTGACGAGGCGTTTCGCTTCTACCTTGACGAGGCGGACGTGAACCTGCGCTTGGCAGAGGCCGGCTGGTCGACGGCCATCGTCCCGCTGGCGGAGGTGCATCACGGCTACGCCGAGGGCCCCCACCGCACCCAAAAGCGCGTTCCCAAATCCTTGTTTGAGATCGGCGCCAGCGAGGTTGTCTTTGTCCGCCACCATGCCGGCGACAGCCATGTCGCCGCGCATTGCGCCGATGTCCGCAAACATCAGTTGCGCCGGCTGGACCAGTTCTTTCTTAAAGGTCTGCTCGACAGCGCGGAGCTTAAAGCGTTGAGCGCGACGCTGGAAGCCGGGTTCGAGGAGGGGCGAAACCGTCGCTCTCGCCGCGGGACGCTGGCCGCGCCCGATGCGGGGTTTGCCCCGGTGCCCGTGGCGCAGCGGGCGGCGCGGTTGATCGTGACGCGACCGATGCAGGGGCGCAAGCCGGGCCGCGCCGCAGCCCGCGCCGCGGCCGTCGATGGCGCCGAGGTGACACTGATCGAGGTCGAAGCCAGCCACCGGAACCTTTTTGTGAAATTCACCGAGGATGGGTACTGGCGCCATCGTTTCGGTTTGTTCGGCCTGGGAGAGCGCGACCGACCGCGCCGACTGAGCGGCGTTGAGGCCCGAATCGCCGAAGAAGTCGCGCGCATCGCCCGCCAACGGCGTCTGGCGCCCACCGGCGCACCGGGCGCCGCGGATGGCATCGCGCCTAGGCGGAACTACCCAACACCCGAAGGTTGCACCTAGGCCGTTAATCTCTTAGTTGCAGTCTAGGCGCTATGGCCTATCTCGACGTCCAGTGGGCTGCGTGCTGCGATCATGCGTCGCAGCCCCCCCGCAATTGGAGTAATTCACATCATGACACGCAAGGTCCTGAAGGCGGTTTTTCCGGTCGCGGGGCTTGGAACACGGTTCTTGCCGGCCACCAAGTCCATCCCGAAAGAAATCATGTCCCTGGTCGACCTGCCTTTGATCCAATACGCCAGCGACGAAGAGCGCGAGGCGGGCATTTAAGAGTTCATCTTCGTCACCTCGCGCGGGAAGTCCGCGCTTGAGGACTATTTCGACCGCGCGCCGGAGCTTGAGACCTCCCTAAAGGAGCGCAACAAAGATGCGCTGCTGAAAATTCTGAACGGCACGAATATGCCATCCGGGGCCATCGCCTATGTCCGCCAGCATGAGGCGCTGGGCCTCGGCCACGCCGTCGCCTGCGCGCGTCGGTTGATCGCGGATGAGCCCTTTGCCGTGATCTTGCCAGACGATGTGATCAAATCCGACGTCGCCTGCCTGAAACAGATGGTCGACGCCTATCAGGAACCCGGCGGCAACATGGTCGCCGCGATGGAAGTGCCCGAAGATAATGTCTCGACTTTCGGCATCCTTGACGTACCGTCTTCCACCTCAGACCAGGTGCTGCCGGTTCGCGGCATGGTCGAGAAACCGGCCCATGAGGACGCGCCCTCCAACCTTGCCGTGATCGGCCGCTACATCCTGGCCCCCCGCGTTCTTCACAACCTTTCGCACGGCAAACGCGGCGCGGGGGGAGAGATCCAGTTGACCGACGCCATCGCCGATGAGATCGAGGCTGAAGCCGGTGTTTGGGCGTTCCGCTTCCGGGGGGAGCGGTACGATTGCGGTTCTAAGGCGGGGTTCTTGCAGGCCACCGTCGCCTTCGGTCTTCAGCGGGAGGATTTGCGGGCCGAATTCAGCGCCTTCCTATCCGACGTGGTCGCCCAAAAACTCGCCGCGCAGTAGCCGTCAGACATGGGTGTTATCCTGGTAACGGGCGGGGCTGGGTATATCGGCAGCCATGCCTGTAAGGCGCTTGCGGACGCGGGCCACGTGCCGGTGACGTATGACAACCTGTCCACTGGTTGGGAGGACGCGGTCAAGTTCGGCCCGTTCGAGGCTGGTGAGCTAAGCGATCGGGCCCGGCTGGACGCGGTTCTGGCGCGACACCAGCCCGAAGCGGTGATGCACTTTGCGGCGCTGTCGGATGTCGGCCAATCGGTGCGGGAGCCCGGGCTTTATTGGCGCAACAACGTCGCGGGATCGATGACGTTGCTTGATGCTGTCACGGCGGCGGGCACGCCGCGCTTTGTCTTCTCGTCTACCTGCGCCACGTATGGTGAGCAGGACGGCGTCACTTTGGACGAAAGCTGCGCCCAAAACCCGATCAACGCTTATGGCGGCTCGAAACGGGCCGTTGAGGATATGCTGCGCGATTACGCACGCGCAAGCGGCCTTGCCCATGTGTCGTTTCGCTATTTCAACGTCGCTGGCGCCGATCCAGAGCGCCAGGTGGGGGAGCATCACCGCCCCGAAACCCATCTGATCCCAGTGGCGCTTGACGCCGTGCGGGGACGGCGCGACAAACTGACCATCTTTGGCACCGATTACGACACCCGGGACGGCACCTGTGTCCGCGACTATGTCCATGTGATGGATCTGGTCGATGCGCATATCCGCGGTCTCGACTATCTGGCCAAAGGCGGCACTGACACGGTGTTCAATCTTGGTACCGGAGACGGTATTACAGAGCGAGAGGAGAAGGAAACGGAGGCGGAGGTGACCGATAGCGCGGTTCCGGCGGTCGAAGGGCCGCGCCGTCCGGGCGATTGCACCGCCCTTGTCTCGGGCAGCCGCCGCGCGGCAGAGCTGCTTGGCTGGGTGCCCGAACGCTCAACGCTGCCGGAAATGATCGGCGATGCCTGGGGCTGGCACCAAACCGCGGGCTACACCAAATAGCCGCGTCGGGGGGCGCGCTTTTACTCGACATCACGCGCACCGTCTCGCGTGCGGGCGCGGGCACGCCGTCGGGCGTGGATCGTGTGGAGGCCGCCTATATCGATTGGGCGCTGGGGCAGACGCGGACGCCGCTTTTCCTGGCCCGCGTGTTCGCGGGCTATGCGCTGCTCGACGCTGCGGGGATGGCCGCGTTCTTGGGTCTTGCCGACAATCTGGACGCACCCGATCTCGTCTCGCGCCTGGCTTTGCGTCAAGCGCCGGATCGGCGCCGGGCCGAGGCGACGCTGCGCCGGCTTGCTGTATCCTGGGCCCCACGCGCCAGGCTACAGCCATTGTTGGCCCGCGCGCTTAAGCCCGGCTACCGCGCCGTGAGCGTGGGGCACGCCAATCAGACAGCGCGCGTCTATGCGGCGCTTCGCGGCTCGGGCGCGGGGCAGATCGTGACGCTGATCCATGACGTGATCCCGCTCGACTACCCCGAATACACCCGCCCCGGCGCGGTAGAGCGGTTTCGCGACCAGCTTGGCGTGATCGCCAAGGGCAGCGATCTTTTGATCTATAATTCGGCCTACACGGCAGCGCAAAGCACGCACTGGCTGACGGGGATGGGTCTGCCCCGCGCCGGTGTCACGGCGCATCTTGGCCTGGCCGAAGGGCTGACACCGGTTCCACGCGCCCCCACCGCCCACCCCGCCTTCCTGACCCTTGGCACCATCGAGCCGCGAAAAAACCACCTCCTTCTGCTATCGCTTTGGCGGCGCGTCCACGACACGCTTTCAACCGATAAAATCCCGCATCTGCATATTATTGGCCGACGCGGGTGGGAAAACGAGATGGTGGTCGATGTGTTGGAACGCGCGCCGTTTATGGGAAAGACCGTGTTCGAACATGGCTTTCTGGACGATGCGGCGCTGGCCCAGCATTTGGCGGGGGCGCGGGCGCTGCTTTTCCCCTCACTGGCCGAGGGTTTTGGCCTGCCTTTGGTTGAGGGGCTTGCCGCCGGTTTGCCGGTGATCTGCTCGGACATCCCACCCTTTCGGGAGCTTGGCGGCACGGCACCGACCTATCTTGACCCGTTGGATGGCACAGGATGGCTTAGCGCCATCCTTGACCTTTCCACCCCCATCATGCCAGGGACAAGAACGCGTGTCGTGCCGTCGTTGCCCAGTTGGTCCACCCATTTTCGGACAGTCGAAGCAGCGATGGAACATGCGCTGGGACATGGGCAGACCGGCGCCGGACATGAAGCTTAGAAACAGCCTGGATCTCCGCTTCAAACGCCTTGGCTGGCAAGTGCGCGCGGTCCGCAAGGGGCGAGAGCTTACGCGCGTCGTCGACCGGACCGCGACGATCAAGCCCGGCGCGCTGTTGTCTTTTTCCACCGTCCGCAACGAAGCGCAGCGGATGCCCTATTTCTTTCAGTATTATCGGGATCTTGGTATCGATCATTTCTTTTTTGCCGACAACGACAGCGACGACGGCACGCGGGAGTATCTGGCCGAGCAACCCGATGCCTCCGTCTGGACCACCAAGGCCAGCTACAAGCGCTCAAAATTCGGGATCGATTGGCTTAACTATTTGAAGACCCGATATGCCGACGGTCATTGGGTGCTGGTCGTCGAAGTCGCTGAGTATCTGGTCTACCCTTACTGCGACACACGCCCTTTGCGCGCGCTGACCGATTGGCTTGATGCCAACAACCGCCGCTCGATGGCGGCCATGCTGCTTGATATGTATTCGCGCCATCCGATTGAGGATAACGTCTACACCGCAGGCGACGACCCGTTCGAGACGCTGAACTATTACGACAGCGGCAACTATGTTTTCGATCCCAATTGGGCGTATGGAAACCTGTGGATCCAGGGTGGCCCACGCCAGCGCGTTTTCTTCGCCGACCGGCCGGACCATGGGCCCGCGCTGAACAAGATCCCCCTGATCCGCTGGAAAAGGGGGCAAGTCTATATCAGCTCCACCCACACCATATTGCCGCGCGGCCTGAACCGCGTTTACGACCAATGGGGGGGGGAATTGACCAGCGGCGTGTTGCTGCACGCGAAATTCCTGGCCACATTCGCCGATAAAGCCGCCGAGGAGCTAAAGCGCGGTCAGCATTATGCCGCCAGTCGTGAGTATAAGGCCTATGAGGCCCGGCTGAAGGAGGCGCAGGGGCTTTGGACCCCGAACTCGACACCCTATCGTGGGTGGCGGCAACTCGACGATCTTGGCCTGATCTCGACGGGGGGCTGGTTGTGATCGGGTTCGTGATCCTGGCCCATGCCGATCTGCACCGACCCGCCGCGCTGGCGCGGTATCTTTCCGCCTCTGGTGCCGCTGTGGCCATCCATGTTGACCGCAACACCTCCGCCACGGCGTTTGAGGCGTTGTCGCGCGACGTGGCGGGGGTAGAGCGTGTCGTCCTGGCCCCCCGACACGCCTGTGAATGGGGTCGGTTCTCGCTGATCGACGCGACGCTTGCCGGCGTCGAGGCGCTTTTCGCAGCGTGGCCCGACACCACGCATGTCACGCTGCTGTCCGGCGCCTGCCTGCCGATCCGGCCTATCGGGGATCTTGAGGCGCTGCTCAACCGGTTTCGGGGCGTTGATTTTATCGAAGCGGTGGATGTCAAACGCGATCAATGGGTCGAGGATGGCCTGTCGCGGGAGCGGTTTACCCTGTTCTTCCCTTTTTCCTGGAAGCGGCACCGCTGGATTTTCGACCGTAGCGTCGATTGGCAGCGGAAATGGCGGGTCAAGCGGCGGATGCCAAAAGGGTTGAGGCCGCATCTCGGCTCCCAATGGTGGACGCTGTCGCGCGAGACGCTGCTCGCGATCCTGAACGACCCCGCGCTGCCGCGCTATAAGCGTTTTTTTCGGCTGGTCTGGATCCCGGATGAGAGCTTTTTCCAGACCCTGGTCCATAAGCACGGCACGCGGCGGGTGGGTCGGTCGTTGATGTATGTGGCCTTCGATCCCGGCGGCAAGCCCTACGTCTTTCACGACGACCACCGCGAGATGCTGATGCACGCCAAGGGCTATTTTGCCCGCAAGATCTGGCCGGGCGCCGATGCGCGTTACGCGACGTTTCTCGATCTGGACTTGGCGCAAAAAATGCCCGTGCGCCGCAACGACAAACCGCTAAAGCGCGCGATCTGGCGGGCCCGCAAAATCCGCGGCCTTGGGCGGCCGGGCCTTATCGCGCAGCACCGCTATGCCAGCCATTGGCATGAGCCTGTCCACACCAAGGCGCGGCCCTACTTCGTTTTTTCAGGCTTTGACCGCCTTCACCCCGATTTTGTCGACTGTGTCCGCGCCACCGGCGGTTTAGAGATGCACGGGTATCTTTTCAACCGAACCGGCGCGGAGTTTGCCAACGGTCAGGCCGAGCATGGCGGCAATCTGACCAACAATCCCAAACAGCGCGACTACCGGCCCGAACAGTTTTTGGTCAGTCTGGTGTGGGCGCGGCGCTATAACCTCCAAGGGTTTATGCACGATTTTCTGCGCCGCGCCGAGATAACCGAACACATCCGTCGAGACCCCGCCGCACAGGTCCTGGCCTTGTCTGACGCGTGGCTTCTCGATCTTTTTCACCGCGCGGCGGGCGACCCGCGGCGGGAGGTTGCGTTCGCGAAACGCTATCGCCGCAACCTTGGCCACTACAATTGGGCGCGGTCGCAGTGGGATGCCAAGTTTGAGCGGTATGCCGTGTCGCTGACCGGATTGCTCAGGGATCCTGAGGCTGC